>NZ_NEJJ01000010.1:0-267671 GCF_002113045.1 Pseudomonas sp. B26(2017)
CACCCGAGCGGAGGATTCCGAAGGCGTCGAAATCCCCGACGGCGGCGTCACCGTCAAAACCAGCGTGACTCTCATCGGCACGGCCGCCGAGAACCAGAAGGTCGAGGTGTTTGATGGCACGACTTCAATGGGAGATGCCGAAGCCGACAACGGAAGGCGCTGGACCAAAAATGTCAGCGGCCTGACGCCCGGCGCTCACCTTTTCACTGCCCAGGCTTTGTACGGCTCGGGCGCGGTATCGAAGGACTGGACTTTGTACATCAGCGCGCTTCCATCCGGCCATGAAGACTTTTCGAATGGCATAACGCTCGACCTACGTTCTGCGGGAGACAGCTATACGTACTCAAGTGGACTCGAGATTTCAGTTCTGGAAACCAACAGGTCACCAAATAAGGCAATTTATAGTGCTGGTGACTCTTATTGTTCAATATACGAATACACGCACGGTAGATTCAAACTAACCAAGGGGCCTGCAAAATCAATAACAATAAAATTTTACTGGTTCATTGTGACAGCCTACGATTGTCTTAGAGTTTCTCATTATGATGCAGCTGGAAATTTAATACATTTCACGGATCATTACGCAAGCCCTGACACGAAATATATTTATCTTACAGGATCAACCATATCTTATTTTGACATTGAAGCACGTGGGAGTTTGCGCCTCATTGATATTGAATGGTCTTAGTGTTAAACGCGCCCTTCTCAACTGTTGAATAAAAGTGAATAAAAGGGGACGAAATAAAAGGGGACGCATTTATTTACCAGTTTCCACTATGAAAACCCGCACTTCCTTGCAATGGGGAGGGCGGGTTTTGTTGTTTCCGGGCCTACGGAAACACTCGTTGAAGAGTGTTTAAGGTTATGTCCGCGAAGCCACACAACCTTGCGCCTTTACCTACGCATCCGCCAGAATCCGCCGGCTTGTGCGCCTTGGGGGCGGGTTCTATTGTTTGGCGGTCGCTGAAAAGCAGCGATCGGGTTTAGCAGCCCGACTAATTTCAAGGCACGTTGGTGTCGCCATTGGTTTGTTATGGCGGCTGACGTGGGGCACTTCGGTGCGCCGGGATCCTTGAGCCTGGTCTGCTAACCCGCGTTCAGCCGCCACCCTCTTCGTTTAGCAGCGATGGATGACGGCTCCAGTTCTCAAGGAGTTTTATCATGATCAAACCCACGCCAAACCCGCCGGAAGTCGATTCGACTTCCCCCTACGAAACCCTCGATTCCAAGAAATTCCACGAAGCCGCCGAACGCGCCCTCGATCACTACCTCAATCCGCTGCTCCCCCGCAAACCGCTGCTCAAACCCAACACCCGCTACCTCATCGCCCCCGGCATCGACAGCGAAGAACTGCTGGCCGATGCCTGCGAAACCCTGACCTCGGCCAAGGTCATGGCCAATGACTTCGCCGGACTGGTGGACGGCCCGCAGCGGCATGTGCTGTTGGGGATTGCGCAACTGATCATGCTGGGGGAACTGGCGGTGAATCGGGTGCTGGATAATCTGGAGGTGAAGGCTGAGGCGCCCGCTATAGCCTGATCGTTTCCACTGATCGTTCCCACGTCGAGGCGTCGAACCATCCGCGTGGGAATACCTCATTGGACGCTCTGCGTCCGCTCTTTGGGACGCGGAGCGTCCCGGGCTGCATTCCCACGCAGAGCGTGGGAACGATCGACGGTGGTCTCAAAAAGAGAGCACACCCATCCAATTTCCCCCCGATCAATCGTTGCACCATGCCTGCAATGATTGATCAAGGATGGGCCCATGAACGCTGTACAACGCAATGACCAGGCGCAGAACCTCGGCCTGCTGTTCCTGCGGGTCACTGGCGGGTTGTTTCTGCTGTTCGTCCACGGCTTGCCCAAGCTGCTGGACTTCACCGCGCAGCTGCAACTGATCGAAGATCCGTTCCACCTCGGTGCCCACCTCACTTTGATTCTGGCGATCTTCGCCGAAGTCCTCTGTCCGCTACTGATCGTCGCCGGGGTGCTGGCGCGTCTGGCGTGCTTGCCTATTCTGTTTGTGTTGCTGGTGGCGCTGCTGCTTGTGCATCCGCAATGGAGTGTGGCCGAAGGGCAGTTTGGCTGGTTGCTGTTGATCCTGTTCACCACTGTTCTGATCGCCGGGCCCGGACGGCTGGCGCTCAATGTTCGTTTGCCCGGAGTACTCCGTTATGCCTGATGCCCAGACCCTGAAAAAACCGGGGCCCGAAGAAACCGTGACGCTGATCGTCAAGCACCGGGTCAAGGCCGGTTTTGAGCAGCCGTACGAAGCCTGGCTGCGCAATATCGTCAGTGTGGCGGGGCGCGAAGAAGGGCATCTGGGCGTGGATGTGATGCGCAGCCAGCAGGGCGGGCTCGCGCTGTTCACCTGCGTGCTGCGTTATTGCTCGACCGACGCGATGCAGCGCTGGCTCGATTCTCCGCAGCGTCAGAAGCTGATCGACGAAGCGGCACCGATGCTCGCCGACGGCGACCAGACCGAAGTCAATACCGCCAGCGAATTCTGGTTCACGCCGACCGACGAGGCCGGTTCGCCGCCACCGCGCTGGAAGCAGGCCGTGGTCACGCTGCTGGTCATCCTGCCGCACACCTTGCTGGTGCCGCTGATCTGGGGGCCGCTGCTGCAGCTCAATGCCTTCCTGTCCAACTACGTGGTCGCCACATTCCTGATCACCCTGACCATCGTGCTGTCGGTGGTCTACGTGTTCATGCCGCCCGTGACCCGTCTGTTCGCGCCGTGGCTGGAAGCCGGTCAGTCACACAAACACCTCGAATCCAATGCCAATCCGCCGCGCTGAAGTGGTGGGTCCGGGCTCCGTTTCACTTATCTCGAAGGAACTGCGATGAACGCCGATCTGATTCTGTTCAATGGCCAATTTCATACGGTAGACCGCGAAAAACCCCTCGCCAGCGCCGTGGCGATCAAGGACGGGCGCTTCGTCGCCGTCGGTAACGATGCCGAGGCGATGGCGCTCAAAGGTGCTGGCACTCAAGTGGTCGACCTCAAGGGCCGCTGCGTGATCCCCGGCCTCAACGACTCGCACTTGCACCTGATCCGTGGTGGCTTGAACTACAACCTCGAACTGCGCTGGGAAGGCGTACCGTCGCTGGCTGATGCGCTGCGCATGCTCAAGGATCAGGCCGACCGTACGCCGACCCCGCAATGGGTACGCGTGGTCGGCGGCTGGAACGAATTCCAGTTCGCTGAAAAACGCATGCCGACCCTTGAAGAGATCAACCAGGCGGCGCCGGACACCCCGGTGTTCATCTTGCACCTGTATGACCGCGCGCTGCTCAACCGCGCCGCGTTGCGCGTCGCCGGCTACACCCGCGACACGCCGAACCCGCCGGGCGGCGAGATCGTGCGCGATGCCAATGGCAACCCGACCGGCATGCTGGTGGCGCGGCCGAACGCGATGATTCTGTACTCGACGCTGGCCAAGGGGCCGAAGCTGCCACTGGAATATCAGGTCAACTCGACCCGTCAGTTCATGCGCGAACTCAATCGCCTCGGCCTGACCAGCGCCATCGATGCCGGCGGCGGTTTCCAGAACTACCCGGACGATTATCAGGTGATCGAGCAACTGGCCAAAGACGACCAGTTGACCGTGCGCATCGCCTACAACCTGTTCACCCAGAAGCCCAAGGAAGAACTGACCGATTTCCAGAACTGGACCGGCAGCGTCAAGTTGCATCAGGGCGACGACTTCCTGCGTCACAACGGCGCCGGCGAAATGCTGGTGTTCTCGGCGGCGGACTTCGAAGACTTCCTCGAACCGCGCCCGGACCTGCCGCAGACCATGGAACAGGAGCTGGAGCCGGTGGTGCGCCACCTGGTCGAACAACGCTGGCCGTTCCGTCTGCACGCGACCTACAACGAATCGATCAGCCGCATGCTGGATGTGTTCGAGAAGGTCAACCGCGACATTCCGTTCAACGGCTTGCCATGGTTCTTCGACCACGCCGAAACCATCACCCCGCAGAACATCGAGCGGGTGAAAGCGTTGGGCGGCGGCATCGCGATTCAGGATCGCATGGCGTTCCAGGGCGAATACTTCGTTGACCGTTATGGCAAACAAGCCGCCGAAGCCACGCCGCCGATCAAGCGCATGCTTGCCGAAGGCGTGCCGGTCGGCGCGGGCACCGATGCCACGCGGGTGTCGAGCTACAACCCGTGGACTTCGCTGTACTGGATGGTCAGCGGTCGCACCGTCGGCGGTCTGGCGCTGTACGAAGAAGGTCTGCCACGCAGCACCGCGCTGGAACTGTTCACCCATGGCAGCGCCTGGTTCTCGTCCGAGCAGGGCAAGAAGGGCCAGATCAAGGTCGGGCAACTGGCGGATCTGGCAGCGTTGAGCGCGGACTTCTTCAGTGTCGAGGAAGAAGCGATCAAGTGGATCGAGTCGGTGCTGACCGTGGTCGGCGGCAAGATCGTTTATTCCGCCGGCGACTTCGAAGACCTCGGCCCGCGTGCCTTGCCGGTGCTGCCGGACTGGTCGCCAGTGGTGAAAGTCCCGGGCCACTGGCGCCCGAATTCGCCATTGCAGGCCCAGGTCCACCAATGCAGCGGCCCGTGCGCGGTGCATACCCACAGCCATGAAAAAGCGCGGATGTCGAATGCACCGGTCAGCGATTTTGCCGGTTTCTGGGGCGCGTTCGGTTGCTCCTGCTTCGCTTTCTGATTCCGTAAACGGCGCCGGTCTTCGTGGCCGGCGCTTGCCGCATCACCCATCCCCGAGGAGTTTCACATGAGCAACGTTCCTTACAAACGCCTGAACAAAGACGACGCCGTGGTCCTGCTGGTCGACCACCAGACCGGTCTGATCTCGCTGGTGCAGGATTTTTCGCCGAACGAGTTCAAGAACAACGTGCTGGCGCTGGGTGACATCGCCAAGTTCTTCAACCTGCCGACCATCCTCACCACCAGTTTCGACAGCGGCCCGAACGGCCCGATCGTGCCTGAACTGAAAGAGCAATTCCCGGACGCGCCGTTCATCGCCCGCCCTGGCCAGATCAACGCCTGGGACAACGAAGACTTCGTCAAGGCCATCAAGGCCACCGGCCGCAAGCAACTGATCATCGCCGGTGTGGTGACTGACGTGTGCGTGGCGTTCCCGACTCTGTCGGCCATCGCTGAAGGTTTTGAAGTGTTTGTGGTGACTGACGCTTCCGGCACTTTCAACACCACTGTGCAGCAAGCTGCTTGGGCGCGTATGTCCGCTGCCGGTGCACACCTGCTGAACTGGTTCGCCGTGGCTTGCGAGCTGCAAGTCGACTGGCGCAACGACATGGAAGGCCTGGCGAATCTGCTGTCCCAGCGTCTGCCGAACTACCGCAACCTGATCAACAGCTATACCAAGTTCACTGCCAAGTAAGCTTGTAACGAAGAGGCCCGCCAAAGTGGCGGGCCTCTTTTTGTCTTCTGAAAAGGGCTCAGCGTTTTTGCAACCAGCCCAGGAATCCACCTTTCTTCACTGGCGCAGGCTTGGCCATCAACGCCAACCGGCTATTCTGCTGCCGTACCGCCTGCAGTTTATTCAACGCCCGACCCACTTCACTGCGCTGCTCCATGCACTGGCGAGTCAGGTTCTTGTCGAGGCGATAAATGATCGAGGACGTCAGCGCCGTAAACGTCGCCTGCGAGGGCGTATCCGCGAGGATGCTCTGTTCACCCATGACCTCACTTGGCCCCATACGCCCGGCCTCGGTGAATCCGTTGCCGTCGGGCACGCTGGCGCTGACCACGCCGGTAGCGATCACGAACAGACTGTCCGGGACTTCCTCCAGATTGAGCACCACCTGCCCGGCGCTGTACTGCTGCGCGACCATCGATTCGGCAAGACGATCGCGTTCCTCATGGCTCAGCGAGCGGAAGATTTTCACTTCATCGAGCAACGCGCGAGCGCGGCTCGAAGGTTCGATCACGCCGTCGGGGTGGCGCGAAATACCGGCCGCTTCGAGGTGGCGGTGGGCGAGGTCGAACAGTTGATTGCGCACGTCGCTTTTCTTGCCCAGTTCGGCGATGAATCCGCTGGCCACGTACTCGGACATTTCTTCGCCGGCCTCTTTCAGCACCGCTTTCGGTGCAGGCGACAGCAACAGACTGCTGCTGCCCTGCAGCGTGCGGTCGAGGGCGTCGAGTACCCGGCGCGGGCGGATGTGGTTCGGCACCTTGATGCTGATCGACACGCCGTGCAGGTTGTTCGGGCGGCTGAGGTTGACGATCTTGGCCTTGGCCGCCACCGAGTTCGGCACCACGGCCAGGGTGCCGGTGCTGGTCAGCAGGTGCGTGGCGCGCCAGTTGATGTCGAGCACTTTGCCTTCGACGCCGTCGATGACCACCAGATCATCCACCTGATACGGCTTGGTGGTGTTGAGCACGATGCCGGAAAACACGTCGGCCAAGGTGCTTTGCAGCGCCAGACCGATGACGATCGCCACCACGCCGGAGGTCGCGAGCAGACCTTTGACCGGCAGATCCAGCACATAACCGGCTGCCGCGACGATGGCCGCCAGAAACACCAGCGCACCGATCACGTCCTGCAACAGACGGCCGCTGTGGCCGATGCGGCGCATCAGGATCAGGCCGATGACTTCGGTGAGCACCCGCGCGGCGTACAACCACCAGAGAATCCCCAGGGCCGTCGCCCCGAGTTGCGCCACCGGATCATCGGCGAACATGGGCACCTGCAACGGGCTGACGCCGGCGTTGATGACCAGTGCGTTGAAGGCCAGAAACAGCACCAGTCGCACAGCGACCCGTTGCGCGCGATGCTTGAACGGCGCGAGGTGCCAGATCAGCGCGTCGAGCACCAGCAGCAGGGCACTCCAGGACAGCAGATGGGCAGAAAATAGGCTCATGAGGTGAACTCCGGCGGGCACAAAAGAAAACGCCACACCCGAAGGTGTGGCGAGGGTTGCACTCAGTTCAGGTGGGTCTTGAGTTCTGCCGCTGCCTGGCGCACGGCGGCTTTCACCTCGGGGATGCCGTTCAGCGGGTTGAGCAGGCCGAAGTCGTGAATCATCCCGTTGTAACGCACCGAGGTCACCGGCACACCCGCCGCGTCGAGGTGGCGGGCGTAGCCTTCGCCTTCGTCACGCAACACGTCGAACTCGGCGGTCTGCACCAGCGCGGCGGGCAGGCCCTTGAGCTGTTCGGCGCTGGCGTTGAGTGGCGAGGCATGGATCTGCGCGCGCTCGGCCGGGTTGGTGGTGTAGTTGTCCCAGAACCACTGCATCATGCCTTTGGTCAGGAAGTGGCCCTCGGCGAATTGCTGGTACGAGCCGTTATCGAACCCGGCGTTGGTCACCGGCCACATCAGCAGCTGGAAGCGCAGGGCCGGGGTTTTCTGCTCCTTGGCCATCAACGCCACGACCGCCGCCATGTTGCCGCCGACGCTGTTACCGGCCACCGCCAGACGCTTGCCGTCGACCCCGATGTCCTTGCCGTGCTCGGCCACCCATTTGGTTGCCGCGTAAGCCTGATTGATCGCAGTCGGGTACTGCGCTTCCGGCGACGGCGTGTAATCGACATACACCGCAACCGCGCCAGAGCCCACCACCAGATCACGGATCAAGCGTTGGTGCGTCGGGAAGTCCCCCAGCACCCAGCCGCCACCGTGGAAGAACATGAACACCGGCAGCTCGCCCTTGACCTTGGCCGGACGCACCACTTTCAGGTTGATCGTCTGGCCATCGACCTTGATCGCCTTGTCGCTGACTTCAACGCCGGACAGGTCAACCTTCACCGAAGCCTGGGCACCGGTCAGCACCGCACGGGCGTCTTTCGGGCTCAGTTGCTCCAGCGGTTTGCCACCACCGGCGGCGAGGGCATCGAGGAACGCCTGGGTGTTGTGTTCGACGCCAGTGTTCTGGGCGGCGAATGCGTTGCCGATGGACAGGGCGAGGAGGGAAGCGGCGAGGGTTTTCTTGATGTTCATGTGTAATTCCTTTTTAAGTCGTTTGAGTTTTTGTATGCCTTGGGATCGGGCTGCTGTGGCGCTGGGCTTCAGGCCTCAGCAACACCGTGAGCACAGATTAATGAGGTGCCGGAAAGTGAAAAAGCGGCTATAAAGCGTTTAACTGTCAACCAGAGAGTGACAATGAACCCGTTCGAAGACATGCGTATTTTTTGCCAGGTGATGGACTCCGGCAGCTTCACGGCGGCGGCCGATCAATTGGGCCTGTCCAAGCAGTTCGTCAGCCGTCGGTTGATGCAGCTGGAAGAACGCCTCGGCGTGCGATTGCTCAACCGCTCGACCCGGCGCCTGGACGTGACGCCGCTGGGCCAGAGTTATTACGAGTCGGCGCTGCGCTTGCTCGGCGAAGTGGAATCGGTGGAGCAGAGCATCGCCGGGCAGACCGCCGAGCCGCGCGGGGCGATTCGCGTGAGCGCACCGCTGTCGTTTGCACTGGCGCATTTGGGCTGCCTGCTGCCGCCGTTTCTGCAGCGTTATTGCGAGGTCACGGTGGAAGTGGACCTGAGTGATCGGCCGGTGGATCTGCTGGGCGAGGGTTACGATCTGGCGCTGCGTATCGGTGTGCTGGAAGACTCGACCTTGATCGCCCGCCGCATCGCGTCAATCGAGCGGGTTTACTGCGCCAGTCCGGAGTATTTGGCCGAGCGCGGTACGCCGGTCAAACCGGAAGATCTGCTCGGCCACGACTGCCTGCCTTACGGCCACGGGCGTTCGGTGCAGTGGCGGTTCAACGCGGGGCAGGGCAAGCCGCTGCTGGTGAATGTCACCGGGCGGATGCGCGTCAACAACGGTGAATTGCTGCGGGATGCGGCGGTGGCGGGGATGGGGATTACCTATCTGCCGACGTTCATTGTCGGCGCGGCGCTGAAGGATGGGCGGCTGGTGCCGGTGCTGGACGAGTTTCGCCCGGAGCCGCTGACGCTGTCGGCGGTGTATCCGCAGCATCGCCAGGCGTCGCGGCCGGTGCAGGCGTTGATCGAGTTTTTGCGTGAGCGGCTGGATAAGGCACAAGCGATTTTGTAGCCGCTCAAAGATTCAGTAGCCGATAACTGTGGGAGCGAGCTTGCTCCGGGCGGCGTTCCGACGAAAGCTCTCTGTCTGCCAGCGAAGAGGTTGTGTGTGCCGACGCCTTCGCGAGCAAGCTCGCTCCCACAGGTGGTGTGTTTCAACGTGAGTCAGTTGGCCCGCTTGTCATCGCCAGGTTCACCGCCGACATGTACGCCGCGATCATCACCGGGTTCGCCCGCCGCATGCTGGCCCCGGTCATCGCCGACTTCACCGGCACGGTGCACGCCATGGTCATCGCCGACTTCGCCCGCGCGATGCACACCGTGGTCATCGCCGGGTTCCGAATGCTTTCCGCTGCGACCCGATGACGCCGTGTTGCCGGAATGGCCCGAACCGTGGTCACTGCCGCTGTGGCCACTGTTGCCTCCGCCACCGCCACCACTGCCACTGTTGCCACCACTGCCGCTGCCGCCGTGACCACCACCATTGCCACCGCCGCCACCTCCATTACCGCCACCACCGCCTCCGCTGCCACCTCCGCCGTTACCGCCTCCACCACCGCCGTGTCCACCGCCGCCGCCACCGCCACTACCTCCACCACCGCCGCCACCGCTACCCCCTTCCTTGGCCTGAACACTCGACATCCCGGACAGGTTGTCCGGAATCAGTACGGTAGACGCCGACAGGACTGCGCCGATGGCCATTGCGAGCACTAGCTTTTTAATGTGCATATCGTTCTCCGTCTTTGTTGTCTTGATTGGGAACGTGGATGTGCCTTGTTTTTGCGTGTGATCCGACCCGTTCCCGAGGTCAGTGGATACTCGAAGCCAGTTCGAAGATCGGGATGTACATCAGGATCACGATCACCCCGATCAACAGGCCGATGAATGTCATGAGAAGCGGTTCGAACAAACGCACGAACCACTCGATCCAGCGGCTGATTTCCTCATCGTAGAAATCGGCGCTGCGTTCCATCATTTGCCCGAGGTTGCCGGACTGTTCGCCGGCGCGCAGCAGGCGCAGGGACACGGGTGTCACCAGACGGTTGAGCTCAAGGGCAGTGGACAACGACTGCCCCTCGCGCACCCGCTCGCAGGCCTGATCCAGGCGTGCTCGCGAGGCCACGGTGAGCAGGCCGCGCACCATGCCCATGGCCGTCACCAGCGGAATCCCGCCTTGCAGCAGAATCCCCAGCGACCGGTAAAACCGCGCCAGCTCATACATGAAAATTCGCTGGTGCACGGCGGGCAGTTTCTCCACCAGCCGATCCAGCCCACGGCGAAACGCCGGTTGTTTCTGCAGCACGGCGAAGGCGATGACGATTGTCGCCAACAGGCCGAAAAACTCACCCTGATGGGCGTGCAGAAACATGCCGCTGCTCATCAGGATCTGCGACAGCCACGGCAGGTTCGAGCCCAGCCCTTCGAACACCAGGCTGAAGCGCGGCACCACGTAGCCCATCAAAAACAGCACCACGCCACCGCCGACCACCAGCAACAACAGCGGGTAGATCGAGGCGCTGACGATCTTCTGCCGCACCTCGTCCATGCGCTGGCGATAGCTCACGTAGCGGCCCAGCGCATCGCCGACCGCACCGGTCTTCTCGCTGGACTGTACCAACGCCACGTACAACGGCGGGAAAACCGCCGACAACTGGCCCAGTGCCTGGGAGAAGGATTTGCCCTCGTACAGCAGCCGCACCAGCTCGCTCAAGGTTTTGCGGGCGGCGGGGGCGGTTTCTTTTTCGGCCAGGCTTTCCAGTGCATCAATCAGCGGCAGACCGGCGTTGAGCAGGGTGGTCAGTTCCTGGCTGAACAGCACCAGGTTGAAGGTTTCACGTTTGCTCAGACGCAACGAGCGCCAGTGACGCTCGGCGTGCAGGCTGACCACGCGCAAGCCTTGATCTTCGGCGATGCGCCGCGCTTCGCTCTGGCCGGGCGCCTCGACGCTCAGCGACACCACCCCGGCCTTGCCCACTGCCTTCAAATGAAAACGCATGCGCTGTGCTCCGCTCATTGCCAGTTGGTGACTTCGGCGTTTTCGCCTTCGCCGCCGGGCTGGCCGTCCTTGCCCATCGAGAGCAGGTCGTACTCGGCGTTTTCGCCGGGATAGCGGTAGGTGTAGTTACGCCCCCACGGATCCTGCGGCAGTTTTTTCTGCAAGTACGGGCCGGTCCATTTGGCTTCGTCGCTCGGTGCGGTCACCAGCGCCTGCAAGCCTTGTTCGGTGGAGGGGTAGTGGCCGACTTCCAGCCGATACAGATCCAGCGCCTTGCTCAGGCCTTCGATCTGCGCCTTGGCGACCTTCACTTCGGAACGCCCCAGCTGGGCGAAATATTTGGGCGCGACGATCCCGGCCAGCAGGCCAAGCACCACCAGCACCACGAGCAATTCGAGCAGGGTGAAACCGCGTTGGGCATGCGGACGAAAATGCAGCTTCATGATGACCTCCCGTGAGTGGCAGCCGTGTCGCCACAGGGGCTTATGCAATTGCCATGCTCAGCCCCCGATAAATTCGGCTGTCGGGCTGTAGCCCTTGTATTACGGGCTCTTCAAGATTCGGCACAGTGCTTGCGTAGGGCTGGATGACGACGGGTCAGTGGGGCATTTCCCCCAATTTTTCGGGGCCTGTCAGGGGAGGCCCAATGATCCATTCATTCACTGCAGGACTGCTCGGCTGCGTGCTGTCAGTCGGTGTCGCGCAAGCCGATGTCTTCGTATCCGTGGACGCCAAGGGCAGCTACGTGCTGTCCAACGTCCACCGTCCCGGACGCACTTACGAGCGGGTGATCCGCGAAGCCGATGCGCCGCTGGTCAGCCTTGACCGGCAACCACAATTGATCGCCAACCAGCCCTATGCCGAGCTGGTGTCAGCGGCGGCCAGCGCCAATCAGCTGCCTGAAGCCTTGCTGCACGCGGTGATCAAGTCCGAATCCAATTACAACCCCGGCGCCACCTCGCCCAAGGGGGCCGGCGGACTGATGCAATTGATGCCCGACACCGCCCGCGAGCTGGGGGTGAAAGACGTCTACGACCCCAAGGCCAACATCCAGGGCGGGGCCAAATACCTCAAGCGCCTGATGACCCTGTTCGACAACGACATCGCCCTGGCCGTGGCGGCTTACAACGCCGGGCCTGACGCGGTGCTCAGCCGCGGCCGGGTGATCCCGCCGTTCGCCGAAACCCAACGTTATGTACCCAGCGTCTTGCGCCAGTACCGGCGTCTGCAAGGGCTGGCAGTGGACGCGCCGTTGTAGGTCCGGACACGGATTTTCCCCACTTTCGGGGCAAATCCGAGGGGCCGGAAAAGTGGGGAAACGGGTGGGGAATATCCCCCGGATTCTCAAATGGCTTGTGTAACTGATTGAGATGGAAAGCAATTTTTTGTGGCATGCGGATTGCTCCAAGGGGTTTATCGAGAATCGTTCCCTGTGAGCACCCACTACGAGGTTTCCGATCATGGTTGGCATTCACCACGCACCGTCCCTGTTGAACTGGCTGCTGTTGCTGGTCTCGATGCTCAGTGTCGAACTGGCCAGCGCCACCGTGCGCTGTGAGCGCAATCTGGTGGCCAATGTCGTCGCCTTCGATCAACCGCTGATGTTCAACCGCCTCGGTGCGCAGAATGCCAACGGGATGATGTACGCGCTGCGCCGCGATGTGGTGGATGAGCATGACGTTTCGCTGGCCAATGGCGGCAGCGCGGTGCCGGGCAAAGTCTCGCTGCGGCCGGACAAGCGCCCGCGGCCGCTGGTGCTGCGGGTGGCCGCCGGTGATTGCCTGACGATCAACCTGCAGAACCTGCTCGATTATCAGGCCAACCCGAACAAGCATTTCGAAGGCCCTGAAGGCGAAGAAGGCGAGGAGGGCACCGAGAACGCCAACGGCGCCGATGCTTTCAAAGTCGACGAGCAGGTCGCCGACCGCCATGTCGGTTTCCAGGTCAACGGCCTGCAAGCGGTGAACAGCATCGACGACATTTCCTCCTATACCGGGCGTAACGCCAATACCCTGGTGCCGCCGGGGGCGAGCCGTTCGTATGTGCTGTACGCCGAGCGCGAAGGAGCGTTTGCCGTCAGCAGTCGCGGCGCGACATTCGGTGGCGAGGGCGCGGCCGGGAATACCGCCAATGGTCTGTTCGGCCAGGTCGTGGTGGTGCCGAAGTCGGGCCGCACCTATCGCAATACTCTTACTGAAGAAGAAATGCGTCTGGCCACCACCGGTCGCACACCGGCCGGTCAACCCATCGTCGATTACCAGGCTCGCTACCCGCAGCGCGAACCATGGCTGCGCGAAGGCAAGGCTGGTACGCCGATCATCAGCATGGTCGACGGCAACGAAATCATCTCCAGCGAAAGCGATGCGATTGTCATGGGCAGCAATGCCGATGGCAGTTTTGCGCCCAGCACCTATCCGTTGGAATCGATGGGCAAACGCAACCCGGCGATCCCCAACCGCCTCGAACCATTTCGCGATTTCGCCTCGCAGTTCCAGGATGAAACTGCCGCCACCCAGGCATTCCCCGCCTACTGGGCCGACCCGGTCATGGCCCACGTGCTGGAGCCGACCCGTGACTCGTTCATGATCAACTACGGTTCCGGCGGCATGGGCGCTGAAGTGGTCGCCAACCGTCTCGGCGTGGGGCCGATGCACGATTGCCTGTCCTGCGCCTACGAAGAATTCTTCCTCAGCTCGCACACCGTCGGTGATGTGGCGATGCTGGTGGATGTGCCGGCCAACACCGGGCTCGAGAACATCGCCCCCGGCCAGACACCCAGCGCCGATCAGGTCGGCGTCAAGGCCACCATGGCCCTTTATCCGTCGGAGCCGTCGAACGTCAACCACAGCTACATCGGTGACTTCGTCAAATTCCGCAACACCCACAACGGCCACGAGCAGCACATCTTCCACCTGCACGGTCACCAGTGGCTGTTCAACCCCAATGATGACAACTCCGATTATGTCGATGCCCAAGGCATAGGTCCGGGCGCCGGCTATACCTACGAAATCGCCAACGGCGGCTCCGGCAACCGCAACCGGGTGGCCGGCGATGCGATCTATCACTGTCACTTCTATCCGCATTTCGCTCAGGGCATGTGGTCGATGTGGCGGGTCCACGATGTGTTCGAAGAAGGCACCCGGCTTGAAGTGTCGCAACAGGGCGCCGATGGTTATCACAGCGAACCTTACGCACTGCGCAGCGGTAAACCGGCCGCCGGTGCCCGCGCCTTGCCGGATGGCGAGA
Organism: Pseudomonas sp. B26(2017); assembly: GCF_002113045.1. Classification (NCBI taxonomy): domain Bacteria; kingdom Pseudomonadati; phylum Pseudomonadota; class Gammaproteobacteria; order Pseudomonadales; family Pseudomonadaceae; genus Pseudomonas; species Pseudomonas sp. B26(2017). The sequence goes on from NZ_NEJJ01000010.1 coordinate 14,234, forward strand.
TCATTGCCGGCACGCCGATTCCGGCCGTCGTGCCGCTGCCCGGCAAAGCCATGGCCCCGATGCCGGGCAAAGTGGTGGTCGTGCCGAAAATCGGTGAAACCCTGGTTGCCGGCCACGATGACGACGATGAGGAAGAAGAGGGCGATGACGATGGCGAACACCATGGCGGCAACGGCGGATCGCAAGCCATCGGTTCCCTGGCATTGGTCGATCGCAGCGAAGCCAACCGCAACGCCGACGGCAGCCTGAAAAACCCCGGCTATCCATTCTGGATCGGCGGCATGGAAAGTTCGGTGGGTCAGCGTCCGCCAACCCCACCGCTGGACATGCTCGACGCCGCCACCGCGCAATCGTTGAAAGCCAGCGGCAAGGCGCTGTGGGCCAACCTCGACCCGAACCAGTCCGGCGGCTGGGATGGCGGCTTGCAGCGGCACGCCCTCGACGGAGTGGCGGCCGGAGGCGAGGCGCACACCGTGACCACTTCGCTGGACTTCTCCAAGGAAGTCACCCGCGCCAAACCGATTTACCTGCCCGAAGAGGGCACGGAAGTGGAACAGGCCGCGATGGTGTTCCACGCGAAAAAGGACCACCCAAGCTTTGCCTTGCTGCCCGGCAATCAAATCGTGGCCAAGGCCTTCCGCACCAACGGCGCCTTGCCGATGGCCGGCGCGCCGTACTACGAACCGTGCATGGACGACCGGCAAAAACGCCTGACCAGCAGCGCCGGCAGCGGTGAATTCGCCAGCGGCGACCGGCTGGACGGCATGTCCTTCGTCGGCGCCTCGACCTTCACCGCCGACCGGCCACGGATCTACAAGGCCGCCAACATCCAGTTCGATGCGGTCTACAACAAGGTCGGTTATCACTTCCCGCAAGCCCGGATTCTGGCGCTGTGGGAAGACGCCTGGCCGGTAATCACCAAACAGCGTCCGCCAGAGCCGCTGGTGATGCGCATGAACACCTTCGACTGCGTGCAATACCAGCAAACCAATCTGGTGCCCGCCACCTACGAGATGGACGACTATCAGGTGCGCACCCCGACCGACGTGATCGGCCAGCACATCCACCTGCCGAAGTGGGACCTGACGTCCGCCGACGGTTCCTCCAACGGCTGGAACTACGAGGACGGCGTGCTCTCCCCAGGCGCTGTTCAGGAACGCATTCACGCGATCCGCGAGTTCAACCAGTGCGAGGGCAGCGACCCGCGCGACGGCACCCAGGCGTGCCCGAAAGCCAAGGCGCATCCATTCTTCGGCCAGTTCGGGCGCAGCGACTGGATGGGCGCACGCACGGCCATGCAACGCTGGTTCGTCGATCCGGTGGTCAACGCCAAGGGCGTGGACCGGGGGCTGGGCACGATCTTCACCCACGACCACCTCGGCCCATCGACTCACCAGCAGATCGGGCTGTATGCCACGGTGCTGGCGGAGCCGGCCGGTTCCACCTGGTTCCACGCCGAAACCGGCGAGCCTCTGTACAGCGGCGCGCGCCAGGACGGCGGGCCGACCTCGTGGCAGGCGGTGATCAACACCGGCGACCTCGACGGCGACGGCAAGAACGACAGCTTCCGTGAGTTCTTCCTCGAATACAGCGACTTCCAGCACGCCTATGAAGCCGGTGTGTACGTGGGCGCCGGCCCTAACGGCGTGCCTGATCCGCAAGCGTTTCCGGCCACCGCCGACAGCTTCCGCTACGCGATCAACCCGCCGGTGCGCAGCAACGCCAGCTCCTTGCTCGAGGGCGTGCTGGAAATGCAGGGCGGTCAGGTGCCGGGCTGCCCGAGTCGGCCTTGCCCGCAAGCGATCTCCGTGGATGATCCGGGCATGTTCGTCGTCAACTATCGCAACGAGCCGCTGGCCCTGCGGGTCTACGACCCGAACAAGGTCGGCCCGGACGGCAAGCGCGGCATGCAGGCCGACGGCCTCGGCGGCGATCTGGCGTACGCCATGCAAAGCCGTACCGACCGGGCGATCCCGGCGATGAACCTGGCGCCGAATCTGGTGACGGCTGCCACCGGCCCGACCGGCGGCACCACGCTGTTCCCGCCGCACATCAACAAGGGCGGCAGCGAGCCGGGCGATCCGTTCACCCCGATGCTGCGTACCTACACCGGCGACAACGTGCGTCTGCGGGTCCATGCCGGCGGCCACGAGGAAGAGCACAACGTCACCCTGCACGGCGTGAAATGGCTGCAGAGCGGTTCCGGTTTCGGCAACAGCTCCAACTCTGGCTGGCGCGCCTCGCAGATGATCGGCATCTCTGAACAGATGGGCTTCATCGCACCCGTGTCGATGCTGTCCAGTTCCGCCGCGACCACCGGTGACTATCTGTACTCGATGGACGCTTCGATCGAAGGCTACTGGAGCGGGATCTGGGGCGTGATGCGCAACTACACGGCCAAACGCAATGACCTGTTCGCCATCCCCAACAACCCGAACCCGGCCGGCATGCGCAACACCGTGGCGTTTGAAGGCAGCTGCCCACGGATCAGCGCCAACCCCAACGGCATCGGCACCCGGCCGACGGTGCAGCGCAACTATGAAGTGGTCGCCGCGCTGGCCAACGACATCCTCGGCAATTCGCTGGGCCTGAGCATCGGCGATTCGGCCGGGCTCGGTCAGCATGTCGGCGGGCCGCTGAATCCGGCGGGCGGCACCCTGGTGCTGAACTCGCGCACGGTGAGCATCCCGCAAGTGACCGTGACTGATCCGGAGGACGGCGAGACCATCACCATCGGTGGCCAGAGCGGGCCGCTGCATGATCCGACGGCGATCCTGTACGTGCGCAAATCCGACCTCGATCCGGTCAGCGGCAAGCTCAAACCCGGCATTCCGGTCGAACCGCTGGTACTGCGCGCAGCGGCGGGGGACTGCATCAACATCACCCTGGAAAACCGTCTGCCGAGCGTGATGCCGGACCTGACCCAGACCGCGGTGATGCAAGGCATCGTCAAGCGCGACCGCAACAGCGGCCTGGGCTCGACCACTTTCAGCAACAACCTGATGCGGCCGTCCAGCCACGTGGGGCTGCACGCCCAACTGCTGGCCTACGACATCACCAAATCCGACGGTGCCAACGTCGGCGCCAACCCGATCCAGACCGTGCCGCCACGGGTTGGCAGCAGCGGCGCCTACCCGACCCGTACCTATCAGTACTACGCCGGGCACCTGGAGCGTGAAGGCAAACCGGTGACTCAACTGGGGCGCAGTGTCGACAACATCAACGCCACGGCCGTGGAATTCGGTGGCTTGAACATCACCCCGGCGGATGTGATCAAGCAACCGCAAAAAGGTCTGGGGGGTGCGATGAGCATCCTGCCGATCGGCGCGACCTGGGTCGACGATGCGCGCAAGGTCAACGCCACGGTCACCGCACCGGGGCAGACGACTTACCGCGACTTCGCGATGGTCTGGCACAAGGCGCTGAACACGCGCTGGGCCAATGGCCGGCCAGTCGAAGGCATCGCTGCCGAGGGCTTCGGCGTGCCGACCGATCCGCAGGACAACTCGAGCATGGCCATCAACTACAAGACCGAGCCGCTGTGGTATCGCTTCGGCCTCGCTCCGGATGCGCCGTTCGGCCATGCCGATGGCGCCGGTTACGGCGACATGACCAACGCGCACATGGCCTACAGCAATGCGCTGGTGGGGGGCGATCCGCAGACGCCGGTGCTGTATGCCAAACCGGGGCAGCCGTTGCGTACGCACATCCTGATGCCGAGCGGCGGCAGTCGCGGCACGACGTTCCAGCTCGACGGACATGTCTGGTCGCTCAACCCGTTCCAGGCCGAGAAGAGCGACACCGGTGGCTACCCGATGGGCACGCCGGGTGTGGGCTCGGTGCGCTTCGGCTACAACCCGATGTCGATGTACATCGGCGCTCACGAGAGCGTTCTGCCGGCGGCGCACTTCAGCTTCATGATCCCGAGCGCCGGGGGCAGCAACGCGATACCGGGGGACTACCTGTTCCGCGATTACGCCGCCTACGGCAATACCTCGGGGCTGTGGGGATTGCTGCGGGTGACCAATGAGCCGGAGCCGGCGCCGCCTGCTCAGTAGCTGGAATGCGATGGATCGGTGGATGCAAAAACTGTGGGAGCGAGCTTGCTCGCGAATGAAAGCAACTCGGTTTCGAGGGGTGAGGCGTCTGACGCCTTCGTCGGAACGCCGCCCGGACCAAGCTCGCTCCCACAGGGCGGTGGTGTTTCGGACAATGTGTCAGGGGAGAGCGACATGAACAGGATCATCAACATTATCGGCATCTGCCTGCTGGCGATGGCCGGCGCGCTGCTGACGCTGAGCGAGATAGCCCTGGCGCAAACCGGCGCCGGGCAGGTGCTGACCCGCGACGGCGTATCGATCGCCTTCAACCTGAAGCCGCTGGCCAGCGACGGCCAGTTGCGTGAGGGCGAGTTCGCCGACGTGCAGTTTCGCGTCACCGACGGCGCGTCCGGCCAGCCGTTGTCCGGTGTGGCGCCGGGGGCGTGGATCGATCCGCAAACCGTTGCCGCCGATCAGGCCCAGGGCCGCGATCAGAGCTGCAAGTCGCGGGTCGGCACGTTCCTCAAATCCAACATCGGCGCGCGGCCATTGCTCGATCTCAACAGCTATTTCCTGTTGGTGATGAACCGCGATGCCAGCGTTTCGGTGGTCGATCCCTCTGTCTCGGTCGGCGGCATCACCAGCACGCTCGCGCGGATCGAACTCAAGCAATCGCCGATGGATTGGGTCACGCCCAAGGACAACAAAAAGGTCTTCGTGTCGATGCCGGCGGCGGGAGAAGTGGCGGTGATCGACAGCGAGCAGTTCAAGGTCATCGACTCGGTGGCCGCCGGCAGCCAGCCAGTGCGAGTCGCGCTGCAACCGGACGAGCGCCTGCTGTGGGTCGGCAACAACGCGAGCAAGGCTGAAGCGTCAGGCGTCACGGTGATCGACACCCAGAGCCTCAAACCGCTGAAACACCTGGCGACCGGTCGCGGCCACCACGAAATCACCTTCAGCAAGGACAGCCGTTTCGCCTTCGTCAGCAACCGCGACGACGGCACCCTCAGCGTCATCGACATCGCCAGCCTGAGCCTGCTGCAACAGGTGCAAACCGGCTCCAGCCCGCTGTCGGTGGCGTACTCGCCGCTGTCCGGCGCGGTGTACGTGGCCGATGGCAAGGACGGCACCGTCACCGTGATCGACAGCAACAGCCGCGCCGTGCGGCGGGTAATCAAGCTGCAACAGGGCCTCGGCCCGATGGGTTTCAGCGCCGACGGCCGTTTTGGCGTGGTGCTGAACACGGTGGAGAACCGCGCCACGGTGATCGACGCGGCCAACGATTCGGCGATCCATGACCTGGAGGTTTCAGCCGAACCCTATCAAGTGGTGTTCACCCAGGCCTATGCCTACGTGCGCGGACTGGCCTCGCCGAAAGTCACCATGATCAACCTGTCTTCGCTGGGCGACGGGCGTCAGCCGATTACTCAAGGTTTTGAAGCCGGGCCGCAGCCGCCACGGCTGGCCGGGGATCTGCCGCTGGCGTCGAGCCTCGCGGTATCGCGCGATGACAACGCGGTGTTCGTGGTCAACCCGGTGGACAACACCACCTATTTCTACGCCGAAGGCATGAACGCGCCGATGTCCGGTTACCCCAACCGGGGTCAGATCGCCCGTGCCGCGCTGGTGATCGACCGCAGCCTGCGCGAGGTGTCGCCGGGGCTCTACAGCGCACGGGTCAAGCTGCCGGCGGCGGGGCGCTTCGACGTGGCGTTCCTGCTTAACCAGCCAAACATCATTCATTGCTTCACCGCGCAGATAGCGTCCGACGGCGCGCCTGAAAAACATCTGGGCCTGCCCAAAGTCGAGTTCCTGCTGGACAAGACCGCCGTGGCCCTCAACGACCCGTACGTGGTGCGTTTTCGCATCGTCCAGGGCAAACAGAAGATCCAGCGCAGCGGCGTGACCGACGTGCAGTTGCGCTACTTCCTCGCGCCGACCTCGCGCCCCCGCGAAGTGGCGGCACAGGAAGTCGCCGACGGCGTGTACGAAGCGCCGGTGACCCTCGACCGCAGCGGCGCCTGGTACCTGCATGTGCGCGCGGCCTCGCTGGGCGCCGGTTTCGACGACAAGACATTTGCCAGTGTCCGGGTGCTGCCCGGCCAGACCCAGTGACGAGGTAACGACCATGAACCGATTTGCATCCCGTGGCCTGCTGACCCTGTGCCTGTTGACCGTCGGTATCCAGCAGGCCAGCGCCCACTCGGCGGACGAGCATGCCGGGCACACGGCCCCAGCCGCCAACAGCCAGCAGCACGCCCAGGTCAAATTCGCCGACGTGCCGCTGCTCGACCAGAACGGCAAGACCGTGCACCTGGAGCAGGATCTGGTGCACAACAAGATTGTCGTCATGAGTTTCATCTACACCAGCTGCACGACGGTGTGCCCGGTGGTCTCGTCGATCATGGGCAAGGTGCAGAAACAGCTCGGTGCCCGGGTCGGCACCGAAGTGCAACTGGTGTCGATCAGCATCGACCCGCAGCGCGATGACCCGAAACGTTTGCAGGATTACGCCCGCACCTTCCAGAAAGGCCCGGGCTGGAGCTGGCTCACCGGTTCGCCGCAATCGATCACCGCCACCCTCAAGGGCCTCGGCAGTTTCAGCGGCGACTTCAAGAATCACCAGCCGCTGATCCTCGTCGGTGACGGCAACAGCCGCCACTGGACGCGCTATTACGGTTTCACCGACCCGGTATTGCTGGCCAGGGAAGTCGAGAAACTCAGCGGCCTGCGCACCCACGCCAAACACACCGCGATTGCCATGGAGCAACAACCATGAGAACCCTGGACTGGATCACCCTGACGCTGTGTTTCTGGATTTTCAGCGCCATGGCCCTGGCCCACGAAGGCCACGAACAACCTGCACCGACAACGGCCAGCGCTGCGCCGGCACCGGCCAAAGGCACCCACGACGCGAAAACCTGGTTCACCGACACGCCGCTGCTGGATCAGAACGGTGACGTCCAGCGTTTCTACAGCGACGCGCTGCACAACCGCGTGGTGCTGCTCAACGTGATCTTCACCCGTTGCAATGACGCCTGCCCGCTGATCACCCGCAAGCTCAAGGAAGTCCGCGAGCTGCTGGGCGACAAGGCCGACGGCATCACCTTCATTTCCCTTACCAGTGATCCGCTGCGCGACACGCCGGCGGTGCTCAAGGCTTACACCTTGAAGCAGGGTGCCGATGACCCTCACTGGCTTTTCCTCACCGGCGACAAGGCGCAGATGGACCTGGTGCTGGGCCGCATCGGGCAGATCGTGCCGACGCCCGAGCAGCACTCGACCCAGTTGATCGTCGGCGATGTCGCCAACAAACGCTGGAGCAAAATCCGTCCCGACGCCCCGGCCGCCGCCATTGCCCAGCGCTTGCAGCTGCTGACAATGCCCGTGGCCGGCCGCTGAGTCCGCGCCATGAACCTCGGCCGCGTCCTCGCCCTGATCCTGCTCGCTGGCGTCAGCCTCGGCGCGGCCGCGTTGCCGCTGACCGATGAAGAAAGCGCCGGCAAGCGCCTGTACCGCGAAGGTTTGTCCGCCAGCGGCGAACCGATCATGGCGCGGGTCGGCGCGGCGGATGTGTTGCTGCCGGCCACCAGCCTGCCGTGCGCCAACTGCCACGGCGCCGACGGTCTCGGTCGGCCCGAAGGCGGGGTGCGTCCGCCGGAACTCAACTGGTCGCGGCTGACCAGCGTCCACGGTCAGCAGCAAATCAATGGCCGCCATTACCCGGCTTACACCGAGAGCAGTCTGGCGCAGGTGATCCAGCAGGGCCGCGACCCCGGCAACAATCGCCTCGACCCGAGCATGCCGCGCTTTCTGCTGTCGATGAAGGATCAGCGCAACCTCACCGCGTACCTCAAACGCCTGGCCGATGACCGCGATCCGGGGCTTGATGACCAGACCTTGCACCTGGGCACCTTGCTGCCCAGCCAGGGGCCGCTGGCCGAGGAGGGCGCAACCATCGCGGCGGTGCTCAACGGCAGCGTGGCGCGGATCAATCAGGCCGGCGGGATTCACGGCCGGCAGTTGCGCCTGACCGTGGCCGATCCCGGCCCGGATCGCGCGAGTGCTGAACGGGCCCTGCAACGGCTGATCGAGGAGGAGAAAGTTTTCGCCCTGATCGCACCGCTGGCCCCGGCACTGGACAGCGAACTGGCGCCGCGCCTGGAACAGTCCGGCGTGCCGTTGATCGGGGCCATGTCGCTGCTCGGTCCGGTGCAGGCCAGCCCGCAGATTTTCGAACCGCTGCCGGGATTGCGCGAGCAGCTGATCGCGCTGGCCGACTACGCCACCGCCAGCCTGCGAGTGCTGCAAGGGCCGACGCTGATTGCCTATCCCGATGATCCGGCGCAAGTGCTGGCGGCACAGACCCTCGGTCGTTATCTGCAGGAACACGGCTGGCAAAAAGTCCATCTGCAGGCTTACGACCCGGCGGCGGACAGCTTGCCGCTGGGCTCACGCTCGGTGTTTTACCTGGGCAGCGGTGGTGGTTTCAGTCGGCTGGCGACCGGATTGCAGAATGCCGGGCAGGTGCCTTATCTGTTTGCCGCATCGAGCCAGGTGGCGGGGGATCTGCTGCAAGTGCCGGAGGGATTTTCCCGGCGAGTGTTTCTGGCGTATCCGTTCGTGCCCAGCGACTGGACCCAGGCCGGGCGCATGGCGCTGACGCTGTTGCGCGAACATCAGGGCCTCGGCGCCCAGCACGCGGTGCTGCAAGTCGGCGCTTACGCCTCGATGCTGTTGTTCAGCGAAGGCATGAAGCAAGCCGGCCGCGACGCCAGCCGCGAAAAACTGGTGGCGGCGCTCGAAGGCCTGCACGACTTCGACACCGGCCTGACCCCGCGCCTGAGCTTCGGCCCCGGCCGACGATCGGGCCTGAGCGGGGCGCACGTGGTCACCGTTGACTTGCCCGACCAGCGTTTTTACCTGGTCGCTCCCTACAAACCGATTATTGCCACGCCCTGACCGGAGGCCCTGATCATGAAGCTCAAAACCCTGTGTTTGCTGCTGACAGGCTGGTTGTCGGTGGCGCTGGCGAACGATGAACCGGTGGCCGCCCGGGTCAACGGCGAGGCGATTTCCGGGTTTCGCCTGGAACGCTATTTCGCCGAGTACCTGGAAGATCAAGGCCGCGCGGTGGCGAGCATCCGCAACCCGAAGGCCTATAAACAACTGCGGCAGGCCGCGCTGGATGCGTTGATCGACAAGGAACTGCTCTGGCAGGAATCGCGCAAGCGCGGGGTCAGGATCGATGAGCAAACGGTGCGCGATCAGGTCGAGCAGACCCGTACCGCGATCGGTGGCACCGATAAATTCCTCCAGCGTTTGCAAGACGCCGGTTTCGACGAGACCTCGTTCACCGAGTACACCCACCGCGAACTGGCGGCGCAGCGGATGTTCGCCGAGCTGACCCGGGTCCAGGCCCCGGACGAGCAAACGGTGCGGGCTTTCTTTGAAGAACACCGCGCTGAAATGGGCGCGCCGGAGCAGGTGCAGGCCCGGCACATTCTGATCAAGGTTGCCGGCGATGCCGACGCCGCCACGGTTGAAGCGGCGCGGCTACGCTTGATGCAAATGCGGGCGGCTATCGCTGAGGGGCAAACCTTTGCTAGCGTCGCCCAATCGGGATCGGAAGATGTCACCGCCCGCCAGGGCGGGGACCTGGGGTATTTCGCCCGTGGGCAAATGGTGCCGGCCTTCGAAACGGCGGCGTTTGCCCTCAAGCCTGGCGAAGTCAGCGAGGCGGTGCGTACACCGTTCGGCTGGCATTTGATCTTTGTCGAGAACCACAAGGAGGCGGCCGATGTCCCAGAGGAGCAAGGGCTGGAAACAGTCAGGGCGTACCTCGCCCGACAGCAACAGACCCAGGCTCGTCGTCAGGTGCTCGCGCAGTTGCGGGCAGAGAACAGGATCGAACGAATTGACGACGACTGAAGGTTCCCCCCCAAAAGTGGGGAATGGCTTCGATGCCCATTCAGGTGCTTCCCCGTTTCTGGGGAACGGGGTACCGGGACGAGCGGGCATTTCCATTCAATTCAAGGACATGAAGACAAAAAATTACCGGCACTCAGCCTGGCATGAAGTGTGCGTTACCTCTTGTGAGGCGCACTCCAGCAGGTTCGGGTCATTGAATTTCAATTGCCGGCACTTGAGGTTTCAGGGAGTCCACCTTGGTTAACAAAGTACTGGTTGTCGAAGACGAACAGCTGCTTGCACAGAACCTTCAGGATTATCTGTCGGCGCAAGGGCTGGAAGTCCGGATTGCACATGACGGCGCAGAGGGAATCGGCCTGGCCGAGACTTTCGCCCCCGACGTGCTGGTGTTCGATTACCGCTTGCCCGATATGGAAGGGTTCGAGGTGCTCGACGCGGTCCGCCAGAACAGGACGTGTCATTTCGTGCTGATAACGGGTCACCCGACCGCTGAAGTCTGTGAGCGGGCGCGGCAACTGGGGGTCAGTCACATCCTGTTCAAACCGTTTCCACTGGCGGAACTGGCCCGAGCTGTCTGTGACCTTCTGGGGATCCAGCGCGAAGAGAAACCCGGTGCGAGCCCATCCGAAGGCTTCGTCGAACGACGCCAGAGCAGGACCGAGAGCTTCCCGTTGCAGTTGTACGATGGCAGTTGGGTGCTGGCGGACCGCCGACGAAACCGGTCGGAGGCCATGGCACCGGACGACGATCAAATGCTCACCGGGGAGTAATGGCGCGATAGACGTTCCGGCACTCGCCGAACCCGCCTCCCGCGCCGTCAGGGCCTCAAGCCCCGGGTGTTGGAGAGCAAGCCATGGATCGTCTGTCCGTTGTCGTCGAACCGCTGTCGGTCACTCCTCCACAGGAGGCACAGACCCCGCCCCGCTTTTCCAGTGAGCAACTGGCCCAGGCCCGGGCACGGGCCAGCACTTCCGGGGAACGGGTGCTCGATGCGCTGGCCGTGCTCTGTGAGCTGGCGCCGATGCCGTTCATTGCCAGCCTTGGCGCCACCCTGCATTACCCGGTGCTCGACACCGACACGCTGTTTCTGGCGACCCCGGTGTTCGACCGGGTCACCCTCGCGCAATGCCTCAAACGTGAATTCATCCTGCTGCGCCACAACGACGAAGTCATCGGCGTGTTCGCCGACCCCTTCGACACGTCGCGCCTGGCCTGGATCGACGAATGCCTGCACGGCGCGCCGCTGTACCTGGTGCACGCCGACGACCTCAAGGCCTATCTGGCCCGCCACGAAGAAAGCTTCCACGCCGTCGAATCGCTCAACGCCCAGGCCGATGCCGGCAGCGAGACCGACACCCTGCAAAGCCTGTCGCTGACCAGCATCAGCGAAGACTCGAGCGTGGTGGTGAAACTGGTCAACTCGACCCTGTACGACGCGCTGAAAATGCACGCCAGCGACATCCACCTCGGCACCACCGGCCATGGCCTGGTGATCAAGTACCGGATCGACGGCGTGCTGAACAACATCGGCAAGATCCAGGGCAGCGAGTTCGCCGAGCAGGTGATCTCGCGGGTCAAGGTCATGGCCGAACTGGACATCGGCGAAAAACGCGTGCCCCAGGACGGTCGCTTCAAGATCGGCATCAGCGGCCGGCAGATCGACTTCCGGGTGTCGATCATGCCGAGCATCTTCGGCGAAGACGCGGTGCTGCGGGTGCTGGACAAACAGGACCTGGCCGACAAGGTCTGCGGCGTACAACTTCAGGCGCTGGGCTTTGAAGACGAAACCCTGCGTCAATTGCGCCGTCTGGCTGCCGAACCCTACGGCATGGTGCTGGTGACCGGCCCCACCGGCAGCGGCAAGACCACCACGCTGTACGCGATGATCACCGAGATCAACCACGGTGTGGACAAGATCATCACCATCGAAGACCCGGTGGAATATCAGCTGCCGGGGGTGTTGCAAATTCCGGTCAACGAGAAGAAGGGCCTGACCTTCGCCCGTGGCCTGCGCTCGATCCTGCGTCACGACCCGGACAAGATCATGGTCGGCGAGATCCGCGACCCGGACACCGCGCAGATCGCCGTGCAATCGGCACTCACCGGGCACCTGGTGTTCACCACCATTCACGCCAACAACGTGTTCGACGTGATCGGTCGTTTTACCCAGATGGAAATCGACCCCTACAGTCTGGTGTCGGCGCTCAACGCGATTCTCGCCCAGCGCCTGATCCGGCTGGTGTGCAGCAGTTGCAGCACTCCGGTCAACCCGAGCGATGAAGAACTGCGTGCCTCGGGCCTCGATCCACAGCGAGTCGATCACTACCACTTCGTCCACGGCAAAGGCTGCGGCCACTGCCGCGGCAGCGGCTATCGCGGTCGGACGGCGATTGCCGAGCTGCTGCATCTGGACGACGAACTGCGGCAGATGATCGTCGAGCGCCAACCCATCACCCAGATCAAAGCCCTGGCCTGCGCCCGTGGTTTGCGCCTGTTGCGCGAATCGGCGCTGGAGCTGGTGGAGCACGGTCGGACCACGCTGGAGGAGATCAATCGTGTCACTTTTATCGCGTGATCAGTTTATCGCCGTGCTCGGCGCCAGCGGTGTCGGCCTCGGCCAGCGCCGGGGCAGCGACACCCTGTGGCTGGGCAGCGTCGGCTACATCGACGAAGGCTTCCAGAGCTACGCGGTGGCGCTGGACACCCTCGACCGTCTGCTCGGCGAACACACCCGCGCCGGTGCCGAGCTGAGCGTGGTGATCTCCGGCCATTTCAGCCGCTTTTGCCTGGTGCCCTGGAGCGAACAGATCAGCAGCCCTGAAGAACTGCGCGGCTTCGCCCGGTTGTGCTTCGAAGACCTGTTCGGCGCACCGACCCAACCGTGGAGTCTGGTGCTGTCGGCCGAGCCGGCCGGGCATGACCGGATCGCCAGCGCCTTGCCGCAGGATTTGCTGGAACGCCTGCGCACGCTGGTCACGGGTCGCGGCCTGCGTCTGCGCTCGGTGCAGCCGTACCTGATGACTGCGTTCAACCGCTTCGACAAAAGCCTCGACGCCGGCGACTTCCTGTTCATCGTCGCCGAACCGCAACGCAGCGTGTTGCTGCTGGCAAGGGAAGGGCGCTGGTCGTCGGTGCGCTCGGTGGGCGGCAGCGACAGCGACGCGGCACTCAGCGCGCTGATCGGTCGCGAACGGCAACTGCAAGCTTCCACCAGCGAGCGCGCCTTCAACGTTTACCTGCACGCCCCGGCACGCCTCGATGCGCAACCGGATGTGGCGGGGGTGCACCTGCGCACCCTCGAAGACGAATCGATGACCGTGCGTGACGCCTTGTACGTCATGTCCCGGGCGGTGGCCTGACATGCGCGCCTTGAACCTCGACTTCCAGCCTCGTCCGCGTTCCGGCCCGTTGGGCTGGAGCCTGTTCGGTGGCGGCGTATTCCTTGCGCTGGCGTGCTTCGGCGTGCAGCAGCACCTCGACGATCAGGCCGAACAACAGCAAGGTCACTTGCAGCACACCCAGCGCCAGCTCACCGGCGACAGCGGCGCCAAGACCACGCTGAGCCCGGCAGAAACCCGCGAGCAGGCGCAGAACCTCGCCGAAATGCGCAAGGTCTCGCAGCAACTGCGCCGCCCCTGGGAGCGCCTGTTCGCCATGCTCGAAGCCATGCCGCGCGACGACATCGCCTTGCTGACCCTGACTCCGGATGCACGCAAGGGCCAGGTGCGGATCAGCGCCGAGGCGCGGGATCTGCAAGCGATGCTGGATTTTCACAAACGGCTGGAAGCCAGTGACGAGCTGTCCGACGTGTCGCTGCTGAGCCACGAAATCGTCGTCAAATCGCCGGAGCAACCGGTGCAATTCAACCTGTCGGCGACCTGGGAGATGGGCGATGCGAATCCCTAGACTGATCGTTCACGAGTACCTGCAAGGTCTCGGTGTTCCAGGCCTGGCCGGACTGGCGCTGCTGCTGGTCACGGTTGCCTGGGCACTCGGCGGTTTGCTGCCGGGCTGGCAATCGCTGCAACAGCTCAGCCAGCAAACCCAAGAGGCCAGCGAATACCTGGCCAGGGTCGAGGACGGCAGCATCGCGCCGCCCGTGGTGCCGCAACGTCAGCTCGACGATTTTCGCAACAAACTGCCGGCCCAGCCGCAAGCCACAGTCGCCATCGACCGCATCTACGCCCTGGCCGCGCAGGAACACATCACCCTGGCGCGCGGCGAATACGCCCTCGGCGTCGATCCCAAGACGCATCTGGCGCGCTACCAGATCCTGTTGCCGGTGCGCGGCAGCTACCCGCAACTGCGCCGCTTCCTGCATGCCTTGCTCGGCCAGTTGCCGGCGGTGGTGGTGGAGGACGTCGAGTTTCAGCGCAAGAAAATCGCCGACACCGACCTCAGCGGCCGGATCCGTATGACCCTCTATCTGTCGAGGTCGTGATGGACAGCAAACGCATAACCGGCTGGGTGGCGTTCTTCGGCGTGGCGGCGGCGCTGGCCTGGTTGCCGGAATATTTCTCGCCGAGCGACGAGGCGGATTCGACCGAGGTTGCCGTGGCCAGCCCGGCGAAAACCACTGCCCGTGGCGCCTTGCCCGCCAGCAGCGCCAAGGCGAATGCGGCGCCGATCAAGGACCTGAGCCCGGCCGGCGATCTGTTTGCGAGCAAATCCTGGAAGGCCGCGCCGACTTTGGCGACGGTCACCGAACAAGCGATCAACCCGACCCCGGTGGTGCAAGCCCCGAGCCTGCCACCGGTGCCGTTCCAGTTCGTCGGCAGGCTGCATGACCGCAGCGACCTGCAGGTGTTTTTGCAGGACGGCGAGAAAATCTACGTCGTGCGCAGCGGGGATGTGATCGACGACACCTGGAAGATTGCGGCGATTTCCGATCTGGAGCTGAGCCTGGTCTACCTGCCTTTGCATTTGTCGCAGACCTTGTCTGTGGGGAGTACGCAATGAACAGATCCCGTTTGCTGATGAGCCTGGGCCTGTGTGCCGGGCTGGCCGCGTGCAGTTCCGCGCAGGTCGCCAACAAGGAAGCCGCCGACCTGATCGATCAGGGGCAGTACGAGGCGGGCCTGGCCCGGATCGAGGAAGGCTTGCGGGAAAATCCGCGCGACACCGAGCTGCACCTGCTGCTCAACAGCGGCCGGGCCAAGGCAATCACTGCGCTGTTGACCTCCGGCGACACCGACCGCGCCCGCCGCGATTTCGCTTCGGCGCGTACCGCCTACAACCGCGTGCTGACCATCGAGCCCAACAACCGCCGCGCCCAGGACGCGCTGCGTCAGCTCGAATACTTGCGCAGCATGGACGAAAAGATCGAACTGGCCCGTGGCGACCTGCGCCGGGGTGACATTTACGGCGCCGACCGCCAGGTGAAACAGGTACTCGAACTCGACCCGACCAACGAAGGCGCGCTGGAGCTGCAAGGCAATATTCGTCTGGTGCAGAGCCGCAACGTGGTCCAGTACCCGCAACTGCGCACCCGGCTCGACCGCCCCGTAACCCTGGAATTTCGCGACGCCAACCTCAAGACCATTTTCGAAGTGCTGTCGCAGGTCGCCGGCCTGAACTTCATCTTCGACAAGGACCTGCGCCCGGACATGAAAGCCACGATCTTCGTGCGTGACGTGCGCATCGAAGACGCCGTGCAACTGCTGCTGCAACAGAACCAGTTGCACCAGAAAGTGGTGAACGAAAACACCTTGCTGATCTTTCCGGACTCGCCGCAGAAGCTGAAGGACTATCAAGAGCTGGTGATGCGCACCTTCTACCTGACCAGCATCGACGCCAACACCGCGCTGAACATGATCAAAACCATGCTCAAGACCCGCGACGTGTTCGTCGACGAACGCCTCAACACCCTGACCATGCGTGACACCGAAGACGCGGTGCGCATGGCCGAGAAACTCCTGCAATCGCAAGACCAGTCCAACCCCGAAGTGGTGCTGGAAGTGGAAGTGATGGAAGTCGCCACCCAGCGCATTCTCGACCTCGGCCTGCAATGGCCGAACACCTTCGGGGTGGTCAACAGCGACGGTTCGGCGGTGACCATTCTCGATCAACTGAAGGGCATTAACTCCAGCCGGATTTCGATCTCGCCGTCGCCGCAAGCCAAGATCAATGCGCAGGACAACGACATCAACACCCTGGCCAGCCCGGTGATCCGCGTCAGCAACCGCGAACAGGCGCGCATCCATATCGGTCAGCGGGTGCCGATCATCAGCGCCACCTCGGTGCCTTCGACTCAAGGCCCGGTGATCACCGAAAGCGTGACCTACCTCGACGTCGGCCTGAAGCTCGAAGTGCAGCCGACCGTGCACCTGAACAACGAAGTGGCGATCAAGATTGCTCTGGAAGTGAGTAACGCCACACCGCTGGAACCGACTCGCCAGGGGACGATTCCGGTGCAGGTCGATACCCGCAACGCCCAGACCTCGCTGCGTCTGCATGACGGCGAAACCCAGATCCTCGCCGGCCTGATGCGCAACGACCACGGCGCCACCGGCAACAAGATTCCGGGCCTCGGCGACATTCCCGGTCTGGGCCGGCTGTTCGGCAGCAACAAGGACACCATCGGCAAATCGGAACTGGTGCTCTCGATCACCCCACGGATCGTGCGCAACCTGCCGTACCAGAGCCCGTCGGACATGGAATTCCCGACCGGTACCGAAACCAGCATGCACATTCAGGCGCCGGACCGTTCGCAGAACTACACCATGCCAGCGCCTGCCGCGCAGCCTCGTGCAGTCGGTGAAGCGGCCGTGGCAACCACTCACGTGACCGTCGAGAAGCCTTGATCATGAACGCCTCCCAGCGCGGTTTTACCTTGATCGAAGTCGTGGTGACGCTGGCCCTGATCGGCCTGCTGGCCGGCATGGCCGCGCCGCTGACCGAAACCCTGGTACGGCGTGGCAAGGAGCAGGAACTGCGCACCGCGCTGTATCAGATCCGCGATGGCATCGACGCCTACAAGCGTGCCTTCGATGCCGGCTACATCGAGAAATCCCTGAACAGCAGCGGCTATCCGCCGAACCTGAAAGTGCTGGTCGAAGGCGTGCGCGACGTGCGCAGCGCCAAGGGGGCGAAGTTCTATTTTCTGCGCCGGATACCGCGGGATCCGCTGGTGCGGGCCAAGCGTGACGACAACGGCGGTTGGGGCCTGCGGGCCTACAACAGTTCGGCCCAGAACCCGCGCGATGGCGAGGACGTGTTCGACGTCTACTCCCATGCCCGGGGCAAGGGTCTCAACGGCATCGCGTACCGCGAGTGGTGACTCTCATGCGCCGGGAAAAGGGGTTTACCTTGCTCGAGCTGATGGTGGTGATGGCGATCATCGCGACCCTGATGACCATCGCCTTGCCGCGCTACTTCAACAGCCTTGAGGCCTCGAAAGAGACCACATTGCACCAGAGCCTGTCGGCCATGCGCGAGGCGCTGGATCACTACTACGGCGACACCGGGCGCTATCCCGATTCCATCGAGCAACTGGTGGAGATGCGTTACCTGCGCAACGCGCCGCTGGACCCGATCACCGAACGCAATGACCAATGGGTGCTGATCGCTCCACCGGACGGCGTGGCGGGCGGCGTTGCCGACATCAAGAGCGGAGCTACCGGGAGGGCGCGCGATGGCAGCCAGTATTCCGAGTGGTAAGCACGCGGAGCAGGGTGGGTTCACCTACCTGGGCGTGCTGTTCCTGATCGTGATCATGGGCATGGGCCTGGCCAGTGCCGGCGAGTTGTGGTCGACCGTGTCGCGCCGCGATCGCGAGAAGCAACTGCTGTGGGTCGGCACCCAATACGCCCAGGCGCTGCGCAGCTACTACCGCAGTTCGCCGGGGCTGGCGCAGTACCCGAAAGAACTGGTGGACCTGCTCGATGACGAGCGTTTTCCCGAGGCGCGTCACCATATCCGCCAACTCTATCCAGACCCGATCGGTGGCGGCGAATGGGCACTGCAACGCGGCTTCGACGGGCGCATCACCGGCATCAACAGTGCCTCCACCGAGGTGCCGTTGAAGCAGGCGGACTTCCCGGCGCAGTGGTCGGATTTCGAGGGCATGCAGCGTTATTCGGACTGGCAGTTCGTGGCCGAGAAAGCCTTTCTCGATGGCGCCGGCTCCGGCAGCGGGGGGCCGGCCAAAGGCCAGTCGGCCCTGCCGCAGGCGTTGCAGCCATGAACGCAAAAGGGTGGTGCGCGTTGATCCTCTCGCTAGCGGCGGCCTGCGCCATCGCCAGCGAGGAAGACGAAATGATGGGCTTCATCGTCGACGACACGATCTCGCACATCGGCCACGACTTTTACTACTCGTTCAGCGAACGCCTGCGCGACACCAGCCGCATGGATTTCAACCTGGTGGTGCGCGAGCGCCCCGACGCGCGCTGGGGCAGCCTTGTGACCGTCGAATATCAACAACGCCTGGTGTATCGGCGCTTCCTGCCGCCGAACACCGTGGAACTGAAGGACGAGGCCTACGAGGCCGCCGACTCGGTTCGCCTGGAGGTCGTCCGGCGCAAGCTGGAAGCCCTGTTGCAGGACACCACCGACCTTGAGAAGGACGAACTATGAACACGACAACGTTCTCACGGCGCAGCGGATTCTGGATCTCGGGGTTGTTGATCGGGCTTGCCAGCGCCGCTGCCGTCCAGGCCACCGAACTGGTCTACACGCCGGTCAACCCGTCGTTCGGCGGCAACCCGCTCAACGGCACCTGGCTGCTCAACAACGCCCAGGCACAAAACGACCACGACGATCCGGATCTCAAGAAGCGCTCGACGGTGGCCGGCACCTCGGCACTCGAACGTTTCACCAGTCAATTGCAGTCGCGGTTGCTGGGGCAACTGCTGGACAACATCTCCACCGGCAACACGGGGAGCCTGTCTACCGACGCTTTTATCGTCAACGTCGTTGATGACTCGGGGGCACTCACGATTGAAGTGACCGACCGAGCGAGTGGCGAAGTTTCCGAAATTCAGGTGAACGGCCTCAATCCATGACGGGATGACGGTTCCGGGGAGTGATGGACATGAAAAAAATAATCGCGCTAGGGCTGATGTTGGCAGCATTACAAGGGTGCAGTCTGCGCGAGCCGATGCCGGCCGAGCAGGACACCGAGACCCCGACCCTGACCCCCAGGGCCTCGACTTATTACGACTTGCTGAAAATGCCGCGACCCAAGGGCCGGCTGATGGCGGTGGTGTACGGCTTCCGTGACCAGACCGGGCAGTACAAACCGACGCCGGCGAGTTCGTTTTCCACCAGCGTCACCCAGGGCGCGGCGTCGATGCTGATGGACGCGATGCAGGCCAGTGGCTGGTTTGTGGTGCTTGAGCGGGAAGGGCTGCAGAACCTGCTGACGGAACGCAAGATCATTCGGGCGTCGCAGAAGAAGCCGAATACGCCGGTGAATATTCAGGGTGAGCTGCCACCGTTGCAGGCGGCGAACATGATGCTCGAGGGCGGGATCATCGCTTACGACACCAACGTGCGCAGCGGTGGGGAAGGCGCGCGGTATCTGGGGATTGATCTGACCCGGGAGTATCGGGTGGATCAGGTGACTGTGAATTTGCGCGCGGTGGATGTGCGCAGCGGGCAGGTGTTGGCGAATGTGATGACCAGCAAGACGATTTATTCGGTGGCACGCAGTGCCGGGGTGTTCAAGTTTATCGAGTTCAAGAAGTTGCTTGAGGCTGAGGCGGGGTACACGACCAATGAGCCGGCTCAGCTTTGTGTGTTGTCGGCGATCGAGGCGGCGGTGGGGCATTTGCTGGCGCAGGGGATTGAGCGGCGGTTGTGGCAGGTGGCGGGGGATGCTTCTACGCCTTCGCAGGATGATGTTTTGAATCGCTACCTGACTCAGAACAAGGTGGATCCGGAGGCTGAGTGAACTTGGCGGCCTTCGGGCCGGCCAGGTTCTTTGGGTCGTTTTGGGTACATATCCGTTTCTTCGGGTGTTGCCACTGGCGGTTCCGCCCTTACGGCGGGTCACTTTGGCAAACGCCCCAAAGTAACCAAAGGTCTGGGCCCCGGCGTTCGGCCCCTCGCTGGGGCTCGGGGTTCCTTCGCTCCGGGATTCATCCGGGGGCATCGCCTCCGGTTTGCTTCGCTGCACCTCCTCTCGATGTGTTTGGCTTCGCCAAACGGTCGCTGCGCTCCCACCCCCGGATAAATCCCTCCACTCAGCCTGCCGAAGGGGCCGGTACGTCAAAAGCGGTACTCGAGCTAACGCTCATTGTGTTGAGTGGTGAGAAGCAAAAGCTGGAGCCGGGTTGTTTGGCTCCTGCTTTTCTGTGGGAGCGAGCTTGCTCGCGATGGCGGCCTGACAGCCGACCGATCACTTTCGGGTGTACGTGAGGCTTGTGTGGTAGCGAGCGTCCGCACTCGATTGATCGTTCCCACGCTCCGCGTGGGAATGCAGCCCGGGACGCTCCGCGTTCCATTCTCGAATGTTTAAAAGTTGTTTCGGTTTTGCCGATCCTTCCCACAAGGTTTTCAGGTTGTCCGTCGGAAGCGTGGGCTCTAGCCTGTTTCGGTCACTGCCAATTCAGCGATCGGGATTGGAAACCCCGATGAGAACCGAGCGCACAAGCGCTTTTCATAACGTATGCTTGCGCACCTTGAAAAGTGTGCACTCCGTTATGGCGGCTGTGCGCGGGAGACCTTCGGGTCAACCGGGTTCTCCGTTCCCCGGGTTTCCAGCCTGCGTACAGCTGCCACCCCTTCGTTCGGAAACCGAATGGGCCAGCTTCATTTCAGGATCGGAGATTCACCATGTTCAAACCAACACCCAACCCACCCGAAGCCACTCTCGAAACCGACCCAACCTCCCCATACACCTCCATCAACTCCAAAAAACTCCACGAAGCCGCCGAACGCGCCCTTGATCATTACCTCTGCCCCGGCGCCCACATCATGGGCAGCGTCAACGAACCCGCCCCGATGTACCTCGCCAACCCGGCCTACAACACCGAATCCCTGCTCGCCAACGCCAGTGAATCCCTGGGCTCGGCCAGCGAAATGCTCAACAACTTCGCCGCTACCCTCGACCCGGCCCACCGCAAGACCGCCCTGGGCATCGCGCAGATCCTCATGCTGGGTGAACTGGCCGTGAATCAGGCCTTGGATCACGTCGAACTGAAGGGCTGATCCAGCACATCCCCAATAAAAAAAACGCGGCCCAGTAATGGGTCGCGTTTTTCACATTCAAACTGGAGCCACCATGAATCCCCTGATTTCAGAAGTCGTTGCGGACTTCGAAAGCGAAGAGCAGGCCGCCAGCTACGACCGCTGGTTGATTGCCAAAGTACAGGCTTCAATCGATGACCCACGACCCAGCATTCCGAATGAGCAGGTGATTGCTGAAATGTCGGCCCTGATGGAGGAAAAACGAAGAAAGCTTGAGGCGATATAAGTGCTTTGCGTTGCTGACGGCAAGAAGGCTCGAGCCGCTATAAATCGCATATTTCATCTCAATTAGCTGAGTACTGAGATACAAAAAAACCGTACTTCCACGGGAAGCACGGTTTTTCGTGTTGATACGAGGACGCGATCTTAACTGGGGTCGCGTCGAGGGTATTCCTGACGCGCATGCAAGATGCTCACAATCTCAATTCGGTCCGCCACTTGATAAACGACGAGATAGTTCGGGCTTACCACAATCTCCCGAGTGCCGGGAGAGCGACCTTTGCGATACAGGTGTGGATGCCAAGGAAGCGCAGATGTAGTTTTTACGACTGACTTGTGAAGTGCTGTCGCCGCTACAAAATTTCGCTCGCCAATGTACTTCAGTATTTTCGAGAGTTCGACCCGAGCCTTGGGTCGCCACTTAATCTGCATCAGCGCTTTTGCGCATTGATTCCATCAAGGCGTTTATTTCCGCCATCACTTGCTCATGGGGAATACTCGGACGCGGATCATCGAGAGAGGCCTGTACTTCGGCCCGAAACCAACGGTCATAACTCGCAGCCTGCTCCTCGGGAGCAAGATCCGAAACAACCGGGCACAGTGGGTCGATCAAAGACGGGTCGATCATGGAACCTCCGGGTTTGGTGCCTGGAAGTCTATTCGCTAACGGTATCGCTGTCGTCGCTGTCTGGATGAATTGCATGTTGGCCAAGCTCCATGAGGATCAAGTTGTCCCGGCAAATCCTAGAGCCTGCACTTCCGACGGCCAACCGCCAGAATTCGTCAGAAAAGTCCCCGATTTTCTGAAAACGGTATGTTTTCCGTAGGACGCCACTCAAGCGTCAGCGCAAAAAAAAACCGCGACCCTCAACAGGTCGCGGTTTTCCAACACCCAACCCTTACTGCTGCAACACTGTCGCCTGGTTAGCCGACCCGAACTGTTGAATATTCGCGGTCTGCGTCATCCCGCTCTGATCCACATTGGCAATGTTCCCGGTCCCGCCCTGGGTCACGTACGCCACGTTCATGGTGTCAGCCTGTTTCACGGTGATCATGTTGTCGCTGCCGTACAGCTGCGCGGTGTAGGCCTGGTTGCCGGTGCCGGATTGATCGAATTCGGCGCTGTTGCCCGAGCCGTTCGACGAGCCCTGAACCAGGTTGGTGGTGCCGCGCTGGTCGGCGATGAGGATGTTGTCGCTGCCGTTCTGATCGAAGTACAGCTCGTTGTAGGAGTCCGCCTGGCTGACCGTGGTTTTGTTGCCGGTCCCGGTCTGGTTGGTGGTCATGATGTGGCCGACGCCGTCCTGGGTGAAGCTGGCGATGTTGCCGTTGCCGGCCTGATTGACCGTCGCACGCTGGTTGCTGCCGAACTGGCCGCCGTGTTGCGGGCCTTTCCAGTTGCTGGCGTAGACCTTGTTGTCGTTGCCCACCGAGGTGGCGTTGAGGGTGTGGCTGTCGCCGTTCTGGTAGGTGTAATGCACGTTGCCGTTGCCGACTTGATAGAGCGACAGCGTCGAGTTGACCGACTCGAACTGGTCGGCATAGATGGCGTTGGTGTTGCCGACCTGGGTGACGGCGGCGGTGTTGTTTTCGCCATAGCTCTGGTCGACCACGGTTTCGTTGCTGTCGCCATACTGGTTGACGGTGGCCTGGCTGGCCAGTTGCGAGTCTTGCCAGATTTCGCTGCCGTTGAGGTTGCCGAACTGGTTGATGGTGATGTTGCCGCCGGTGCCGTTGCGCTGGTCGCCATAGGCGTAGTTGGTTTCACCGGCCTGGTTGATGCCGATCTGGCCGCCGTTGTGCAGTACTTGTTCGGCGGTGCCGTAGTTGGCGGTGCCGTATTGGGTAATCACCGAGCTGTTGCCGGTGCCTTCGTACAGTTGCTCGATGTTGGCTTCGTTGCTGTCGCCTAACTGGAAGGTCTTGCCTTCGCTGCCGTTCTGCGAGTCCTGGTAGACGAACGAGAAGTTGCCGGTGCCTTGCTGTTGTTGCAGGTCCTGGTTGCCGGCGCCGAAACCGAGGGACTGGCTGGCGTGGGCGGTGTTGAAGGCGCCGGTCTGTTGTTGGGTGATGGTGCTGTTGTCTTCATACAGCTGTTCGGCGTAACCGGCGTTGTAGTCGCCGACCGCGTCCTGAGTGATGACGCTGGTGGCGGTGTCTTGCACGGCGGCGGCGTTGTTGCCCTGGCCCAGTTGGGTCTGGGTCGCGGTGCTGAACGGGGCCTGGGTCTGCTTCACATCAGCGATGTTGGCGGTGCCGAGCTGGCTCTGGGTGGAAATGCTGTCGTCGGCCATGGCCTGGGCACTGATCATGACCAGGATGGCGGCGGTGAGGGGCGTCAGTTTGAACATGATGAACTCTCCGATGATTGCAGTGCTTAGCGATATTGCTTGACCGAAACGCTCATGCCGTTGCCCGACTGGGTCACGGCGCTTTGCAGCCCCGTGCCTGCCTGCTCGATGCTGGCGTCGTTGTTGTTGCCGTTTTGCGAAATCTGCGCACGGTTGTGGCTGCCGGTTTGCGTGATGGACGCGGCGTTGCCGGAGCCGTTTTGGGTGATCAAGGCCATCAGGTCGCTGCCTTGTTGCAGGATGTACGCCTCCTGATTGCTGCCCGACTGCACGATTCTGCCCAGCAGCGACTGACCGTTCTGCGAGAGCAGGGCAAGGTTGACCTGGCCGTTCTGGTCGATCAGGGCTTGCTGGCCCACGGGGGGCGGCAGTTCGCCGAGATCGGCGCTGTTGGGCGCCAGGTCATCGTTTTCCATCAGGTCGTCGGCGCGCACGCCCGCACTGACGCACAGGGCGAGCAGGCAAAGCAGGGCGGCGGTCGGCGTGTTCATGGCGTTGTCCTGTGTTTTCCTGAATCCGAAATCCGGGCTGAGCGGGCCCCACCCACTGCGCATTGAACGATGTGGGGTGGGTGGGGCACGGGCTCAGAGCGTGGTCACCGATACGGTGCGAACGGTGCCCTGGGACGAACGGATGGTGGCGGTCGGGTTGGCCGACGGCACGACCAGCGTGTTGTTCAGCGTCAGCCGCCAGCGTCCGGTCACCGGTACCGTGGTGCTACCCAGCGTTACCAACCCGTTCGGGGTGGTGACCTGCACGGTGATGGTGTTGCCGGTGGTCACCGAGGAGGTCCCGGCGAAGTCCCAGTTGAAGCGTCCGCCGGAGCGGGCCTGCACGGTCGAGGTGGTGATCGTGAAGGTTTCCGCCGCTGGCCGTGGCGACACCTGCACCGTGACGGTCGCCGGCGTCGACTGGGCGCCGAAGCTGTCCCGGGCGATGTAGGTGAAGGTCGTGGTGAAGGCCGTGGTCACGGTGGCCGGTGGGGTGTAGGTGATCACCGTACCGTCGGTGCTGACCGTGCCGCGTCCTGCCGGCGGTTGGGTCAGGCTGGCGACGCCCAGCGGTGTGTTGCCTTCCGGATCGGTGTCGTTGGCCAGGACGTTGATCGGGATTGCGACACCCAGCGTGGCAACGCTGTCGGCGACGGCGGTCGGTGGCCGGTTGGGCGCGACGGAGATCGTCACGGTCGCCGGGTTGGCCGAGGCCAGGCCTTTGCTGTCCTGGGCCTTGTAGGTGAAGGTGGTGGTCAGCGGAGTGTTGACCACGGCTGGCGGGGTGTAGACCACCGAGGTGGTGCCGCTCAGCGCGACGGTGCCCTGGCCTGCGGCCGGTTGCGTCAGCGCGGTAATGGTCAGCGGCACGTTGTTGTCCGGGTCGCTGTCGTTGGTCAACAGGCTGAGGGTGATCGGCACGCCGAAGCTGGTGCTGCCGGTGTCTGCAACGGCTAGCGGTGCCTGGTTCTCGCCGGTGTCCGGTGCGGTACCGACCACCACCACTGGCTCGGTGTCGCTGCCGCCGGCGGCGGACTTGACCGTGACGGTGGCCGGAGGCTGGGTCAGGTCGGCCACGGTGATTTTTTGCAAAGTCCCGGATTTCGAAAGGCGTCCGTAACCTTGCGCGACCATGTCCGGCACCGCGACTTCATCGGTCGAGGTGGCTTCGATCAACAGGCTATGGTTGGCCCAGCTGTAGCGGGCGGTCTGGATTTTCACCACGTCGGTGAGCTTGGCCGAAACGGCGGTCGGACGGGTCGTGCCGGCCGGGTTGGTCGCGGTCACGACCACCACCGACGGCAGGGTACCGGTGCCCAGACGCTGGCCGAAGAACAGCCCGTTGTTGTCACCCAGCAGGCTGGTCTGGCACGGCGTCGGCGGTGGGCCGGGCAGCAACGCCAACGTTTCACGGAAGCACAGGGTCGAGCTGCTGTCGGCCTCGGCGAACACCTCGGCGCGCACACCGGCCGAAGTACGGCGATAAGTGGCGCGGTCGACGGCGACATGGGTCTGTTGCCGGTTGTCGAGGACCTTGCCGGCGACCGTGAACAGGTTGGTCTGAATCGAGCCGGCACCCGACGGACCATCGATCCGCAGGAAGTTGGTGTTGAACGGGCTGCCGGTCACCGCTTCGGTGAGGTTCGGGTCGCCGACAAAGGTTTCGATGCCGCCGGTGTCCGGGTTCACTTCGGTGTACGGGCCGTTGATGCTGCGCAGGAATGGGCCGATGGCCCCGTTGAGCGCACCGCTGAAGTTGCCCGGGGCGCCGATACCGACGTCCTTGGTGATGTTGATTGCCCGCCGGCCCGGCGTGGTGACATTGACGGTTTCAACACCGTACGGGTGGGTGATGGTGTAGGTGCCGGCCACCGGGACGTTCACCCGGATGCGGATCCGCGCGAAGCTTTGCTGATCGCCATCGACCGGATTTCCCGAGGCGAACGCCGCTTCGATACCGGCCACGTAGGCATCCACGCCGAAACCGGCGCCGTTGTTCGGGATGTTGGTTTCCGCCAGGAACCAGAAGGCTTCCGGTGGCCAGTTGTCGGGAAACACCATCGGCAGTGTGTCATCGAACACGCCCGGTTCCGGCAGCAGGGTGCACATGTACGCCGGCGGGGTGCTGACCGGCACCCGCGAACTGGCGGCGCGGGACTGGCAGAGCTCCATCGACAGTTGATTGTTGTCCTGGTACCACATCGGGAATTTCCCGGTGGCGAAGGTGTAGGGGCCGGGATCGACGGCGGCCAGTTGCGCGAACGCACTGCCGGTCAGCGAGATTGTCAGCCCGAGCGCGTTGAGCGCGAAACGTGGCCACTTGTTCATGATGCCTCCTGATGCGGATCTGGGCATGTGAGCGTTCATTGCACGATGACCACTTCTTCGGTATCGCTGCCGCCGTTGGACGACGTCACCCGAACCCTGGCCGGTGGAATCGGTGTGATCCCGGTGGACAGGGTTTTCACCGCGCCATCACCGCCCAGCGCACCGATGGTGGCGCCGGTGCCGGAGGTCGCGGTGAGTACCGGTGGCGAAGTTTCGTCACTGGTCGAAGCCTCCACAGTCAATTGCCCGGAACTGAGGCTGTACTCAGCGCGCTGGATCACCACCAGGTCGGTCAGGGTCATGGGCAGGGTGGTCGGTGAACTGGTGGCGATCGCCAGGTGGTTGTCGGCGGTCACTTGCAGCACGGTCGGCAAGGCCGGGTTGACCGCCGATTGCGCGTACCAGCTGCCGGTGCTGTCGGCTTCTGTCATGTTCACCACGGGTGTGCTGCTGGTGATGGCGGCGGTACCGGGCGCTGGCGGCGCCTGGACAAACACGTCCTGCTGGGCCACCGGCGCACTGTCGCCGGGTTTGCGCGAGTAGGTGCTGCGCTGCGCAATCAGCGGGGTTGGCCGCACCACCGTCGACAACTTGCCGGACACGGCGAAGGTCGTGGTGCGCAGGTCAATGCCCCCCGGGCCTTCGATCCGCACGTAGTTGGTGTTGAACGGGCTGCCGGTCACCGCTTCGTTGAGGTTCGGGTCGCCGACAAACTGCTCGGCCGCACCGGTCAATGGGTTGGTCTCGGTGTAAGGCCCGTTGACGCTGCGCAGGAATGGACCGATGTCACCCTTGAGCGCGCCGTCGTAGGTTTGCGGGGTGCCGATGCCGATGTCGCGAGTCATGTTGATCGCGCGGCGACCGGGGGTGTCGACGGTGAACACATCGACGCCGTAGGGGTGGGTGATGACGTAGGTGCCGGCGGTGGGCACGTCGACCCGGATGCGGATCCGCGCGAAGCTGATCTGGTCGCCTTCCGCAGGGTCGCCGCCCCCGAACGCGGCCTCGACGGCGCTGACGTAAGTCAGGTCGATGCCGCGTGCCGCATCGACGATGGAAGTATCGCCGGTGAACCAGAATGCTTCATCGGGGAAGTTGGTGGGGAATACGAGCGGTTGCGTGTCATCGAACACGCCGGGGGTCGGCAACAGCGAGCACATGTACGACGGGGCGCCCGGTGTGCTTGGCACGCGGGAGCTGAGCGCTTTGGACAGGCACAGATCCAGGGTGCGACCGTGGGTGTCCTGATACCAGCTGGCGAAACCGCCATTGGCCGGTGTGTAGGGACCCGGGTCGACGGCGAACAGAGCGGCCTGGGCAATGCCCTGGGCCAAGGCGCTTACGACCAGGACGGTCGCGGTTTTGGACAGTAAAGGGTGCATGAGTTAATCCCTCTATCAAAGTACCTGCCCCTTGGGGATGGGTCAGTTGCAGAGGGCTTTACAACTTCCATACCAACGACGCGCCAGCTGGCGGCAAAGGCCCGTGGCGCAAGGGTTCGCGGCTTGCCGTGGGGGACAGGGACGCCCGCCCGGACAGGGCGACTTTCCCCAGCATTGGGGATTGTGGGGAGGGCGCTGGTTATCCGGGGGCTTGTGGGGACCCGCATCCGGGCAAACACCCAACCGTGGGCTATAACCCTATAGGGACGTATCGGGAAGTCGCCGCCATGAACATGCAGTCAACATCGCTACCGGTCGAGCAGGGCAGCCAGCGGCTGAGCTCGCCCAAACAGTCGTTCAACCTGTTGCGCTGGTTTTCACTGATCAGCATGGCGGTGATCGGCACTGTGGCCGTAGCGCTGGGGGCGGTGTCGACACGGTTCGTGATCGAGGAAAGCGTGCAGCGCGATGCCTTGCTGACCGCGCAGTTCATTCAGGCCATCGCCTCGGCCGAAGTGCGCCACGTCTCGATCCCCAATATCCGCACCATGGGGGAGCTGCTTGACCCTCGTCAGGACAACGACTTTCCCGATGTGAACCCGCAAGCCAGGGCCAGCGCGCGGGGCGAATTTCTTGATCACATCGAACATTTGCCGGATGTGATCCTTGCCAACGTTTATGCGCCGGATCGAACCGTGATCTGGTCGACCAATCCCGCACTGGTCAACACCCGCATTCATGCCGACGAAGACCTCGACCGGGCGTTCGATCAAAGGATTCCGGTGTCGGCCAGCTATCACGATGTAGACAAGGCCCGTGAAGAGCAGAAATTCGTGGTGCCGCCGGAATACATCTTCATCGAAAACTACATCCCGCTGTTCGACGCCGAGGGCAAGAACGTCACGGCGATGGTCGAGATCTATAAAGAGCCCAAAGACCTGATCGCCCGCATGGAGCGCGGGTTGGCGCTGATCTGGCTGGCCACCGCGCTGGGCGGCGGACTGAT
Organism: Pseudomonas sp. B26(2017); assembly: GCF_002113045.1. Taxonomy (NCBI): domain Bacteria; kingdom Pseudomonadati; phylum Pseudomonadota; class Gammaproteobacteria; order Pseudomonadales; family Pseudomonadaceae; genus Pseudomonas; species Pseudomonas sp. B26(2017). The sequence continues at coordinate 43,172 of NZ_NEJJ01000010.1, forward strand.
TTATCTGGGGCTGTACTGGATCGTGCGCCGGGCGGCAATCCTGCTGGCAGCCCAGCAAAAACAACTGATCGCCAACGAAACCTTTGTCGCCCTGGGTGAGATGTCTTCGGCGGTGGCTCACAGCCTGCGCAACCCGCTGGCGACCATCCGTTCCAGTGCCGAGCTGGCGCTGGAGTTCGATGCGGGACCTGCGCAGAAAAACATCAAGGACATCATCGGCCAGGTCGATCGCATGTCGAAGTGGGTGCGCGAGCTGCTGCAATCGTTGCGACCGCTCAATGACGACCCGGAACCGGTGAACCTGGTGGCGGCGCTGCACGACAGCCTGATGGCGTTCGAGCAGCAGATCGCCAAGGCCGGCGTGCACGTGGTGTTTCATCCCCAGCAGACGCCGATGGTGCTGAGTCAGCCGGTGCAGCTCGCACAGATCCTCAACAGCCTGCTGGCGAACGCGCTGGAAGCGATGGACAAGGGCGGCACGCTGACTATCACCCTCGAACCGGGCGACAGCCGTGGCGTGATCGTCATGCTCAGCGACACCGGCAAAGGCATGAACGAAGAACAGCGCAGCATGGCGTTCCGGCCGTTCTTCACCACCAAACAGGGCGGCCTTGGCGTTGGGCTGGTGCTGGTCAAACGGATCATGGAGCGCTTCGGCGGCGGTGTGAGTCTGGACAGCCGCGAAGGCGAAGGCACCACCGTTCGTCTGGCGTTTCAGCTCATTCAGTAAGTTGGGGTGAACTTTCCCCCAGCAGTGGGTGTCAGGCCCCGGTCACCGGGGAGTGGGGAATGCAACAGCGCGCGCAAGCCACTGTTACAACTGGAAAAGATTTTTTGGCGAGGTAATTGCAAAACATCATCACCCCTTCCTTAGATGAGGCGGTTGGTGATGGACAGAACAACGCGTGACCCCAAAAAGCTATTCCTGTTGACGCCACTGAGCGTCGTTCTGATGTTGACCCTCGGCAATATGTCCGGGGTTCGAGCGAGTCCGATCGACGACGAAAACCAGCCGGAAGCGTCCGACCCGTCGGCGTACTACGACGAGCCGGCCGATGAACCGGCGGCACTCAACGCCATCCTGACGATGCCCGAGGCCAACGAAGACTCCTTCGATCTGCCCGACGGGGTCAAAGGCACGCGCAACACGACGCGCACGGAAAACATCCTGCCGCCCGCCGTCCAGACCAGTTTCAATTACCCCACCAACGGCAAGCCGAGCCCGCTGTACGGTGCCCAGCCGTTCACTCAGCAACTGGTGCTGTTCGAAGAATTCGGCCCGGAAAAACTCGACCCCACCACACCGGCAGCGCCCTTGAGTTTCCCGCCAGCGGCCATCGGCCCGGCACCGGCGCAGGACCCGAACAACATCGCCCGCAGTGCGCCTCCCGGCACCGCGCTGGACGCGTTTTTGCGTCAGCCGGGGCTCACGCCATTCCCGAGCCAGTTTGCCAACGTGGTTGACCGCAACCCGTGGCAGGCGCAGATCGAACTGTTCCTCAACCGTCATATCGGCTCTTCTGCCGAAGGCCGGCCACCGGGAAAAGGCTGGGCCCACCAGCGCTGGAACGAGTTCTACCCGCAAGTCGCCTACAAGACCGTGCAGACCGGTGCGCGGCTGAACGGCGGCCTGCGTGACAGTCGGCAAATGCACGGTTATGCGGTTGGCGAGTTCGGCCCCGGTGGTCTGTACCATAACGTCGCGGGTGTGCCTGCGACCGATGGCACGGCCAAGGGTGTCGATGCGCGCTTCCACCCGGCGATGCCGGTGCAGGACCATAATTCGGTGTGGACCTTTGACGGCACGCTGCCACCGAAACTGTTGATGGTGCGCTACGGCCAACCGGTGCTGATGCGTCACTACAACGGCTTGCCGATCGACCCTTCCGCCAACCGCGGTTTCGGTCTGCACACCATCACCACCCACGAGCATAACGGCCACGCGCCGGCAGAAAGCGATGGTTATGCCAACGCGTTCTTCTTTCCCGGCCAGTACTACGACTATCGCTGGCCGATCCAGCTCGCCGGTTACGACAGCATCAACACCAAGGCTGAAGACCCACGCGCGGCATTCCCGTGCGCGCCGGGGGAAACCCTGTGGGTCAACGATGTGCAGCCTGCGAAAAAGACCTGCGACCACGGCACCATCAAGATTCGTGGCGACTGGCGCGAAACCATGAGCACCCACTGGTTCCACGACCACATGCTCGATTTCACCGCGCAGAACGTCTACAAGGGCAACGCGGCGATGATGAACTACTACAGCGCCCTGGATCGCGGCAATGAATCGGTGAACGACGGCGTCAACCTGCGTTTCCCCAGCGGTAGCGCGTTGCCGTGGGGCAACCGCGACTACGACGTCAACCTGGTGTTCGCCGACAAGGCCTGGGATCAGCAAGGTCAGTTGTGGTTCAACCCGTTCAACACCGATGGCTTCATCGGCGACCAGGTGCTGGTCAACTGGCAATGGAAACCGACCCTCGATGTGAGGGCGCGCAGCTATCGCTTCCGCATCCTCAACGGTTCGGTATCGCGCTACTTCAAGTTCGCGCTGGTGCGTGAAGTCAAAGGCAACGGCGGCGAATTCCCGGGGCCGAAAAACGCCGGTGTGTCGTACAGCCGTGTGCCGTTCCACATGATCGCCAACGACGGCAACATCATGGAACACAGCGTGCCGTTCGACGGTTCGATGGACCTTGATGCCGACGGCGACAAACAGAACCACAATGCGATTCTGCCGACCCAGGGCATCGCCGAGCGGTTCGACATCATCGTCAACTTCGCGAAAAACGGCATCAAGCCGGGTGACAAGCTGTTCTTCGTCAACCTGCAAGCCCAGGACGACGGCAAAGGCCCGAAAGAAGTGATCCCGCTGGCCGACGTGCTCTCGGAGAAATACCTGCCGGTGATCAAGCAGACCAGCAAGGGGCCGCAGTGGGACAGGGGTGACCCGGTGGTGGGCAAGGTCCTGCAACTCAACGTCAAGGCCTACACCGGTCAGGACCTGGCCATGGACCCGGCGGCCTACGAGCCGGCCAAACCGGGCAAGGCCGAAGGCATGGTAATGATTCCGCTGAAGATCCACCGCGACAACGCTGCCGACAAGGCCTTGCTCGCCAGGGCACTGCACCGGACCTTCATCTTCGGTCGCGCCGACGGCACCGACGAAGCGCCGTGGACGATCAAGACCGATGGCGGTTTCGGCTTTCACATGGACCCGCGCCGGTTGAATGCCTCGACCAAACTGGCCAGCGGCCCGACCGACGCCGGGGTCAGCGGTATCGGCACCCTGGAGGTGTGGAGTATCAAGGCCGGCGGCAAGGGCTGGAGCCATCCGGTGCACGTGCACTTTGAGGAAGGCATCATCCTCAGCCGTGGCGGCAAGGCTCCGCCTGAGTGGGAAAAATGGGCCCGCAAGGACGTCTACCGGATCGGTTCGGAAGCCGACGGGCTGGATAACGTCGAGATGGCGATCAACTTCCGCGAGTTTGCCGGGACCTACATGGAGCACTGTCACAACACCCAGCATGAGGACAACTCGATGCTGCTGCGCTGGGACCTGGAAAAACCCGGGCAACTGCAGTTGATGCCTACACCGCTGCCGAGCTGGGATGGCGTGCGCTACGTCAACTCCGCCGCGCTGCCGACCTTCCGCACCGGCGACGGCTTCGGCCCGCAAGTGACCGTGAAACCATGAGCAGGGAGGGAGCCGACATGACCCAGCCAACGCCGCGCTCCCGCGCCCTGGGCATGCACCTGATTCTGGTGCTGGTCACCTGCCTGCTTGGCAGTCAGGTGCTCATCGCCCATCAGGCGCAGCCCGACGGCGCCAGTGAATCCGCCACCCCGTGGGGTGGCGACTATTTCCCCAACACCCTGCTGACCGATCAGGACGGTCGGCAGGTGCGTTTTTTCGATGACCTGATCAAAGACAAAGTGGTGGTGATCAACTTCATCTTCACCTCGTGCAGCGACTCCTGCCCGCTGGAAACCGCGCGCCTGCGCCAGGTGCAGAAGCTGCTGGGGGACCGGGTCGGCAAAGACATTTTCTTCTACTCGATCACCATCGATCCGCTGAGCGACACCCCCCAAGTGCTCAAGGCTTATTCGCAACGCTTCAAGGTCGCTCCTGGCTGGAAATTCCTCACGGGTGAATTCGAAGACGTCACTGAGCTGCGCAAGAAGCTCGGGCTGTTCATCGAAGGCGTCGACAACGGCCGCACCAAGGATCACAACCTGAGCCTGATTGTCGGCAACCAGAGCACCGGGCGCTGGATGAAAGCCTCGCCGTTCGAGAACCCGTGGATCCTCGCCGATCAGCTCGCCAATACCTTGCAGAACTGGAAACAGGCCAGCACTGAAGAAAGCTATGCCGACGCCCCGCAGATCCGTCCGCCGAGCAATGGCGAAGAACTGTTCCGCACCCGTTGCGCTTCGTGTCACAGCCTCGGCCCGCAGGACGGCGAGGGCATCGGCATGCGCAACATCGGCCCGGACCTGATCGGCGTGACCCGCCAGCGTGACCCGGCCTGGCTCAATCGCTGGATCCGCGAACCGGATCGCGTGCTGGAGGAGAAAGACCCGATCGCACTGCAACTGTTCGAGCAATACGAGCGCATCCCGATGCCGAATCTGCGTCTGGACGAGGCTTCGGCGCAGTCGATCATCGACTTTCTGAGTGCCGAAACCGAGCGTCAGCATCCGTCCGTGCAACCCTTGGCCGACGGGGCGTTGACGCCAGTAAAACCGGGCTCTGCCAGCGAAGCGGTGAGTCGTATGCAGTAGCGGCTAAATAGCATCATTGAACCGTATGCCACGGTCATTGCCACCTACACTCATTCGAGAAGGCGGCTGTAACGGGCTCGACACAAAAACGCCAGGGCATTCCCATGCAGCGACTGGAAGAACAAAAAACAGCAGCGCCGAACGTGGCGTTGGCAGCCATCAAGAGTTGGGGCAGACAGTTCAACCTGCTGCGCTGGTTCTCGCTGGCCAGTTTTTTCATCATCGCGGCCGTGGCGCTGGGGCTGGGTTATATCTCCACGCGCTTCGTGGTTACCGAAAGCGTGGAGCGCGATGCACTGCTCACCGCGCAGTTCGTGCAGGCCATCGGCGATGCGGAAATGCGCCACGCCAACATCACGCCGCAACGGACCATGGGCGAAATGCTCGACCCGCGCCAGGATCAGAATTACCCCGACGTCGATCAATTGGCCCATGCCGCGGCCCGCGCGGAGTTTCTCGATCATGTCGAACACTTGCCCGACGTGTTGCTGGCCACGGTGTATGCCCTGGACCGCACGGTCATCTGGTCGACCAACCCCGAGCTGATCAACGTCAAGTTTGAAGACGACGACGAACTGGATGAGTCGTTCGAGATGAAAGTCCCGGTGTCTTCCAGCTATCACAAGATCGACGATGAAAAACCCGAGCAGCGGCTGTCGCGGGAACCGAAATACCTGTTCATCGAAAACTACATTCCGATGTTCAACGCCGACAAAAGCAAAGTGGTCGCCATGGTGGAAATCTACAAGGAACCGGCGGATCTGGTGGACCGCATCGATCGAGGGTTCGCTTCGATCTGGGCCGCGACCCTCCTCGGCGGCGCGGTGATTTACCTGGGGCTGTTCTGGATCGTGCGGCGCGCCTCGACCCTGCTGCAGAGCCAGCAACGGCAACTGATCAGTAACGAAACCTTTGTCGCCCTGGGCGAGATGTCCTCGGCGGTGGCCCACAGTTTGCGCAATCCGCTGGCGACCATTCGCTCCAGCGCCGAACTGGCCCAGGAAGTCGCCAGCCCCGGTGCGCAGCGCAATATCGGCGACATCATCAGCCAGGTCGACCGCATGTCGCGCTGGGTGCGCGAGCTGTTGGTGTCGTTGCGTCCGATGAGTGACGACGGCGAGGCGGTGGAACTGCTGGCGGCGGTCGAGGACACCCTGGGGGCGTTTGACGCGTTGATCCGGCGCAATGGCGTCGAAGTGCGATTCACGCCACAAGATTGCCCGCCGGTCATCAGCCAAAAGGTGCTGCTGACGCAAATTCTCAATAGCCTGTTTGCCAACGCCCTGGAAGCGATGCCCAAGGGGGGCGTACTGAGTGTCGAGATTGAAACACCGCACACCGGTCATGTGCGCATGACCCTGAGCGACACCGGCAGAGGCATGAGCGCGCAGCAGCAACAACTGGTGTTCAAACCGTTTTTCACCACCAAACAGGGCGGCCTCGGGGTCGGCCTGGCGCTGGTCAAAAGAATCATGGAGCGGTTTCAGGGTTCGGTCGTGCTGACCAGCCGGGAGCAGGAAGGAACCCGCGTCAGTCTCAACTTTAGAGTGGCATCGGGAGGGGAATATGGAACACAGCATTCTGCTGGTCGAGGATGACGAACTGCTGGCCGAGAATATTCAGACCTACCTGGAGCGCAAAGACTTCGAGGTGACGGTCTGCCACTCGGCCGAGGACGCGCTGACGCAGCTGGAAAGCTTCATGCCGGACATCGTCCTGACCGACAACTCGCTGCCGGGCATGAGCGGTCACGATCTGATCCAGAAGCTGCGCATCAGCGCGCCGGAACTGAAAGTGATCATGATGACCGGTTACGGCAACGTCGAAGACGCGGTGGTCGCCATGAAGGAGGGCGCCTTTCATTACGTCACCAAACCGGTCGCGCTGCCGGAACTCAAACTGCTGCTGGACAAGGCCCTGGCCACCGAACGGATGGAGCGCACGCTGTCGTTCTACCAGGAGCGCGAAGCGCAGAAATCCGGCGTGCAGGCGCTGATCGGCGAGTCGTCGCCGATGCAGTACCTGAAAAACACCATCGGCCAGTTGCTCGACGCCGAGCGGCGCATGGCCAACACCGACCTGCCGCCGGTATTGGTGGAAGGCGAAACCGGAACCGGCAAGGAACTGGTGGCCCGCGCGCTGCACTTCGACGGTCCGCGCAGCAAAGGCCCGTTCGTTGAATTCAACTGCGCGTCGATTCCGTCCAACCTGGTGGAATCAGAACTGTTCGGCCACGAGAAAGGCGCATTCACCGACGCCAAGGATCGCCGGGTCGGACTGGTGGAAGCGGCGGACGGCGGCACCTTGTTCCTTGATGAGATCGGCGAAATGGACCTGCTGTTGCAGGCCAAGCTGCTCAAACTGCTCGAGGATCGGACCATCCGCCGGGTCGGCTCGGTGAAGGAGCGCAAGGTCAACCTGCGGGTGATCAGCGCCACCAATTGCAACCTTGAGCAGATGGTCCAGCAGGGCAAGTTTCGCCGTGATCTGTTTTTCCGTTTGCGGATCATCTCGATCAAGGTGCCGCGTCTGTATGCCCGTGGCGAAGACATCCTGCTGCTGGCCCGGCACTTCCTCGCCAGCCACGGCAAGCGCTACGGCAAACCGAACCTGCACTTCAGCGATCAGGCCGAGCAACTGCTGCTCAGTTACACCTGGCCGGGCAATGTGCGCGAGTTGCGCAACATGCTCGAACAGACCGTGTTGCTGGCGCCGAACGACACCATCGCCGCGCATCAACTGAATGTCTGCATGAGTCTGTGCGATGACCTGCCACCGCAGCATCAGCACGAAGTGCAGCATTTCGAACCACGTCCGGCGAGCAACACCGAGTCGATGAACCTGCCGGAAGTCGAACGCGACATGGTGCGCAAGATGCTCGACAAGACCGACTGGAACGTCACCAAATCGGCGCGCCTGCTGGGCCTGAGCCGCGACATGCTGCGCTACCGCATCGAAAAACTCGGCCTGGCCCGTCCGGACAAGCGTCAGTGGTAAACGGCGTTGCTGCGTGGATTCGGCGGGCTCAGGCATTCGAGCACGCACGTCGGGTCCAGCACTTCGTCGTTGACGTAAATGCCGCGCTCGGCATCGTAGGTGCGGATGAACACCCGCACCGTCGCATCGGCCACTGTGGGCAGTTGCGAGTCATGGAACACGTGGCGATCCGGGATGACGATGAAATCCTGCGGCGGCGTGTCATCGAACGGCCGGGGTGGCTGAGCGGACAACGACGGCGGAGCGGGGTGGGCGAAAGGCTGGTCGGACCCGTAGTAATTGAAGTTGCTGTCCAGCGCCTGAGCCTGAGTGGCGGCGAGTAGACAAACGGACAGCAGCAATCGACTGAACATTCCCATGGCAGCACCTGTGGAAGCGGATTTCCCCAAGGCCATTAACTATAGCTGTCCGTGATGCAGGCGTTGGTGCAAGTGTTGTCGGCTTACAAGTTCGCAACAACCTGTAGCGCGAGGCTGAACTAGACTCGGGCCGCTCGATTGTGAGCATCGCCCGGAGTGCGCCATGGAAGTGCCAAACAATAAAAATGCCGTCGAGAGCAATCGTCAGGCGTGGAATGATTCCGCCCGTCATCATCAGGATTCGCCCGACTGGCAGGCCTTGCTGACCGAAGTCACGCAGGCTGACTTTTCCTGCCTCGACGACACCCTTCGCGGCTTGCTCGAGCAGGTCGGTGTCGATGGCAAAGACGTCGTTCAGCTGTGTTGCAACAACGGCCGCGAGAGCCTGTCACTGTTCGCCCTCGGCGCGCGGAACGTGGTCGGTATCGATCAGTCGAGCGCGTTTCTCGAACAGGCCCGCGAACTGAACAAGCGTTCGCCGCACAATGCCGAATTCATCGAAGCCGATATTCATCATTTGCCTGAAGCGCTGCGCGCCCGTTTCGACGTCGCGCTGATCACCATCGGCGTCTTTGGCTGGATGCCCGACATCGGCGAATTCTTCCGCCACGTCGCCTCGACCCTCAAGCCGGGCGGACGGCTGGTGATCTACGAAACCCACCCATTCCTGGAAATGGTCGACCCCGAGGCCGAAGACCCGTTTCGCCTCGCCACCTCGTATTTCCGCCAAGAACCTTTCGTGCTGGAAAAACCGATCGTCTACGTCGGCAAGGTCGAACAGCCGGCGGCGAAGTCCTACTGGTTCGTGCACAGCCTCGGCGCAATCTTCACCGCCGCCATCGAGGCCGGCCTGAACATCACGCACTTCAAGGAATACCCGCACTCGAACCGGGAAGACGTGTATGACCAGTACCAGAACCGCGAGGCGCAGATGCCGATGTGTTTTACGTTGGTAGTCATTAAAAGCTGAAGTTCTGGCGAACCGGTGTGTTGAGCTTACGAGCCCCTTCGCGAGCAAGCTCGCTCCCACAGTGTTTGCGGCGTACACAAATATGTAGTTCACCGAGAATTACTGTGGGAGCGAGCTTGCTCGCGAAAGCGATAGAGAGAACGCCGCAAATCTCAAAACTGGATCAAGCCTGCGCAGCCGCCGTCACCACCGGCCGTCCCGGTTTGCGCAGCGGGTCCAGGCGTGAGCCGGCGTAGCGGGTTTCGCGGAAGAACCGCCATTTGCCGAACAGGCAATAGACGTGGGTGACGCGGCCCTGTTCGTGGTAGCCCATGCGGATGTGCAGTTTCAGCGCCGGGATGTTGTGGGTTTCGCAGACATCCACCACTTTGTGGCAGCCCTGAGCGGCCATGGCCTCCCAGAGGGCGACCTGGACGTCCACTGACAGGCTGCTGCCGAAGTAGGCGCGGGTCATTTCGCCGCCGAATTCGAAGAACTCGCCGGGTTTGACCGGGAAGGTGCAGCCGTAATAGTGGCGGTCGTGGTAGTCGCGAATGCTGCCCCAGATGAACGCCACCGCATGGCCGTCGGCGTCCAGGTACATGTGCCCGGTGTGGCCCTCGTTGGCCAGTTCGGCCATGGTCTGCACGCGGTCACCGAAGTGTTTGGCGAACGCGCCGGCATTCTCGGCGGTGATGTCGACTTTGCGCAGGCCGTCGTAGGGGCGCAGCTTGTGCGGCGGTACCGGACTGACCAGGTCGCGCTCCATCCACAACAGTTCCCAATGGAAGAACACGTAGCGTTTCCACAACGTGCCGAAGGTGCGGCTCAGGCCTTTTTGCTTGATACGTTCGCGCAGCTTTTGAATGACGCTCATGATGCCCTCCGTGGCCGAAGCCCGGGTGTTGTGGATGTCGCTTTTGTGGGTATAGATCAAGCCTTGCCAGTTCATGTCAAAGCGCCAGCTTTGAATTTATTGCAAGTTATGTAACCGTTCAGAGTGCCGCGGCACCGCGTAGGAAATCCCTGTTCAAGTCGGCATAGGAAACCCGTGGAACGCCCGCCAGCCGCTGCTCTAGCACAAGGCTCAGAGACTCTCCGGGTTGCAGATAGGCATCACCGAAGTCCGCCCCGAGCTGGTTTGGATGGGCGACTATTTCCAGCACACCGTCGGTCGGCGCGAGCGCGTTGCGCAGGTCCACCGGTGTGCAGACGTAATCCGCCGTAACCCCGGCCAGACCTTGCAACCGACGGTTGAGCAAACCCTTGAACACGCGTTTGGGCAGGCTGAGGTTTTGCCCCAGGTTGCGCGCCAGGCGCACCGGCACCCCTTGATGGGCGGCGAAGCGCGCGACGATCTCGCCGATCGGCCAGATGTTGTGCACGTGCTGATGTGAATCGAGGTGGCTGGGACGCACCCCGTGATCGACGCAGCGCTGCCACTGCGCCTGCAATTCTTCCTGCACCGCCTCGCGATCTTCCCGGCTCAGCCACAGGCTGTGGCGAGGCAGGTTGAGGTCGAACACGCCGTGGCTGTCGCAGAAAGTGCGACGTTCGAGAATCGCCCGGCTCAAGGGTCGGCCGTAGGTCAGATTGAAGTGCAGGCCGATCCGGCCTTCCAGCAGCGGCAGCCGGGCCAAGGCGCAGGCCGCTTCGAACGCCGGCATGTTGGCCATGGCGGTGGCGGAACTGATGACCCCGGCCTGGAACGCACCGAGAATCACCGCGTTTTCGTTCGGGCTCAGGCCGAAATCGTCAGCGTTGACTATGACTTGGCGAGGCATGTTCGCCCTCCTTGGTCGGGTTGATCACAGCTGTCGCAATGGCCGCCGCACGCTTCGCCCGCCATTGTTGCAACGCAGGCTTGAGCCGGTGCCAGACGCGCAGCCCCAGCCCGAGCAACAGACCGCTCGGGCGCCACGAATAGAAGCTCCAGCGCCAGTGTTCCAGTTGCCCGGTCATGCGTTCGTGCAGTTGATGGCTGGAGTTTTCCAGGCTGACCCGCGAGGCATCGATCCAGCGCCAATTGTCGTCCAGCCCCCAGCGTATCCATTCCTCCAGCAACACCCGGCCGCTGCCCAGATCGGCGTATTGCGGCAGGAAGGCGAGGTTGTAGTCGTAGAGCCGGCCCTGTTCGAACAGGCCGAGCCGATAGCTGATGCAACGTCCGTCCAACTCCAGCATCACCACGCGGACCCGATCCGAAGCGGCGAGGGCGGTGAAGGCGTTTTCCATGCAGCGGCGGCTGCGCTCGCTGGCAAAGATTCCGACGCCTTCGTCGCCTTTCCAACTGACCGCTTCGACTTCACTGATGGCCTGCAGCAACGGGCCCATGCTGGTCGCGTCAGGAATGATCCGCCGGACTTCGGCGCCGCACGCGGCAATCCGTTTGCGCGCCCGGCGCAGCTTATAGCGCGGGTCGCCCGAGACTTCCTGGCGATCGGCGTCGCTGATCAGGTGCACCGGCACCCGGCAGCTCAAGCGACGTTCGCCGGTGGAGCTGTGGGCCATCCATTCGGTGAGCAGGCTTTCGGCGCCGACCGGCTCGGCGATTTCGTTGAGTTGCAACAGGGCGTGGGGCACTCGCTGGCGAATCAGCCGCAAGGCCTGGCGCATGTCTTCGGCATTCAGCCGTGATAACAACGCCAGGCGATCGGCCAGCGGATAACCCAGGTGGTGCACCACCCGAAACGGCAAACCGAAAAACCGTTCATGGCTCGCCACCAGCGGCAGGCAAAAGCGCAATTCGTCCGCTTCCCAGCCCAGCAATACATGCAGCCGCTCGTGCGCGTCGAGCGCCTGCTCTGCCGCACGCAGCCAGTCGAGGCTGTTGAACGGCGTGTGATCCGTCACCCGCAGGCGCAGCGCTTCATGAGCCGCCGTCGGGAAGTCAGGTGCGCACAACGAGGTGCGCCATTCGAATCGCGCCATAGGCTCAGGTCGCCGTTGCTGTGACAGGTGGACGGGAAGGTTTGCGCAGCGCGTCCAGACGCGATCCGCTGTAGCGGGTTTCGCGATAGAAGCGCCAGCGACCGAACAACTCATACACATTCATGATCCGGCCCTGTTCGGTATAGCCCATGCGCAGGTGCAGCTTGAGCGCCGGAATGTTGTGGAACTCGCAGACGTCCACAACCTTGTCGCAGCCCTGGGCGGCCATGGCTTTCCACAGTTGCAGTTGCAGGTCCACCGACAGTTCGGTGCCCCAATACGAGCGGGCCAGTTCGCCGCCGAACTCGAAGAATTCACCGGGTTTCACCGGGAACAGGCAGCCGTAATAGTGGCGGTCGAAATAGTCCCGGGCGGTGCCCCAGATGAAGGCCACCGCATGGCCCTGATCGTCCAGATGCATGTGCCCGGTGTGATGTTCCCGGGCCAGTTCAGCCATGGTGCCGACGCGGTCGCCGAAGTGGCGGGCGAAGGCGCTGACGTTGTCCGGGGTGATTTTCACCACCCGCAGCGGCGGGTAGGGTTTGAGGCTGTGGGGCGGCACCGGACTGACCAGATCGCGCTCCATCCACAGCAGTTCCTGATGAGAAAAGACGTAGTGCTTCCACACCTTGGCCATGGTGGCCCGCAGGCCTTTGCGTTTGATGTGATCGCTGACTTTTTGCAGAACATTCATGGTCGTTGCTCCTGATGGCGAGTCATCGCGCGGCCAGAGGCCAGCGCGGCCGGACATCAACAGGGCGGTCATGAGGCGCTCCAGCTCAGGGCAAACAGGGTCTGCCCGGGCAGCTCGAAGCGCACGCGACCGTCCTGACAGCGAAAAGGTGCGTCGCGACTGCGGTTGTCGGCGCCGAAATAACGCAGCGCGCCGTTGTTCAACGGGCATTTGGCACCCGCCAGATCGACACGCTGCAAACGCGTGCCTTTGTTCACGCCGAGCAGTCCGCGCTGATCGTCGCTAGACATCGCCAGCACATCGACTTCGAACGCGTCGTTCTCCAGCCACAGCACGTTGTGCAGCCAGTGCTGCTGAATGAACTGCTGGGCCAGGCCCACCGGTTTCAATTCGAAGCGGTCATCGCCCAATACCCGCAACATGCCTTTGGGGTATTGCGGCTCATCGGCGGCCTGGAACCAGTTGAGCATGGTCAGCAAACCGTCCTGGGAGGCGTTGATCACCACCGAGGCCCACCACAGCGAGGTGAAATGGGTTTCCTGATCGTAGGGGCTCAGGCTTGAGCCGCTGGACAGATTGGTCTGGTCCAGCAACAAGGCCTTGCGCGGCTGACCCTTGGCGTCGAGGCCGACCAGATCCGCCGCCCGGCGCACGCTGTCGCGGTAGACGCGGGTGGCGAGCAGATCGCGAATCATCCACTCGTGCCAGGCCAGCGCATCGACCTGATCGGCGGACTCACTCAGCAGGCGCCGCGCCCAGTCGATGCCACGCTTGTTCGCCGCGTTGTCAGCGAACGGCCCGTTGACCAATCGCGAACTGGCCGGCATCGCAATACGCACACCGGCCTTGGCATTGGCCGGATCGCTGCGCACTTGCCGGGCCATGCTGGTGAAGATCGAACGGTATTGCTCGTAACTCGAATAATTCAGGTTGGGCTCGTCGGCGAACCCGATGTAGTGGGCGCCTTTACCGCCCAGCGCACGGGTGCCGGCGAGCCAGGCGTCGAGGCCGCTGTTGCTTTGCACGTCGGCGCGCAGATCGGCCTGACGTTGGCTGCCGGCGAGCAAGGTGATGTCCTGACGAATGCCGAAACGATCCTGATAGACCTGGCGAAACGCATCTTCGAAGTGCGGATTTTTCGCCGTCACGTCGACAAAACTGTAGTAACTGGCGGCTGTCGGTTTCAGCGCATCGAGCAGCGGATGACTGGCCGGCGGCGGCATCACGTAGGGCAGGGCGATGCCCAGATCCGGGGTGCGGCCGAGGACTTTGTCGTGCAGGGTCAGGCGCGTCTGGCCGTCGTCTTCGCGCAGCGGTTTGAGCTGTTGCGGGGTCTGTGCAAACAGATTGGCCGTGCCATCGAGCCAGAACGCCGCTTTGCCACTGCCTTGCAGACGCAGGCGCCAGACCTGTTCGCGTTCGCTGACCGGCAACGCCACCTGATCAAACTGCCAATAGGCGCGATAGGGTTTGAGTGCCAATGACAGCTGTTGTCCATCGCCGATTCGCTGCGCCTGCAGGCCGCTGACACCGCCGTGGAACTTGCCCGCCAATATCGCATGCTCACCCGCAGCGACCTTGAAATACAGTTCATCGCCGTTACGGGTTTGCGCACTGAAATGCACCTTGGCCGGGGCGAACAGCGCCACGGTGTTTTCGTCGTGTTCGACCCGGTATATGCGGAAGCTGTAGCCGGGGATTTCCAGCTGATAACTCGCGGCGCCCGGCGCCAATGGCCAGCTCTGACTGCCACGGGTTTCGCTGGCTTTTATGAAGCGGTCGCCCTGCAATTGGCCCCGGCCGTCGAGCAGGTAAATGTGCTCTTCGTTGGCCTGCGCCTGCCACGCCGGCGCCCAGCGCACGGTTACCGTATCGGGGCGATCGGCTTGCAGGTACAGGCTGCCGTCGCGAATGTCGCCCCAGCGCATCGACGCCGCGAAGGCGTCCAGCGACAGACCGAGACCGAGCAGCAGGGCCAGGCCTTTCATGCCGATTTCCGCTGTAAAAAGCGACGCTGCAACATCAGCCACATCGGCGTGAGGTCGTTGGGCAGAATGATCAGGGTTTGCCAGAACGCTACGCCGCTCAACCGGCAGTACAACACCAGCATCGCCACGGTCACCGCCAGATAGGCAATCGACGAAGCCGCCGCCGCGCCGACGATGCCGTAGGCCGGAATCAGCAAAAGATTCAGCGCAAGGTTGAGCAGCGCGCCGATCCCCATCATCAACGACACCGTGCCGGGGCGATTCTTGCCGATCAGGTCCAGGCGCAGGATGCTCGCGTAGCACAGGCCCAGCAGCCCCGGCAGCAACGCCAGCAGCGCCGGATACGCCGGTTGGTAGGCGACGCCGAACAGGGTGACGATCAGCCATTCGCCGATCACGGCCATGGTCAGGCAGGCGCCGAGCATCACCGTGGCGGTCAGGCGCAGGGCCAGCGGGGTGACCTTGTCCATGCCTTCGTCCTGTTGCAGCAGGCGTTTCATCAGCGGCGTGGTCACCGCTTCCGGGACGATCAGCAGCAACTCGGCGGCGGCGCTGGCCATCGCGTAATGCCCGAGGGCGGTGCTGCCGAGCAGGGCGCCGATGAACAGGTAATCGGAACGCAGGATCACCTGCTGGAACAGCAGATCGGGATGGCTGCGCGCACTGAAGCGCAGCAGTTCGTTCTGGCTGGCGCGGTCCCATTGCAACTGCAACGGCTGCGCGCGTTTGAGCCACAGCCAGCCGACCAGTACCACCAGACTGATGCCGGCCAGCCAACTGATCAGCGCCGCTTCAAGCGCCGCTTCTTTCCACATCCAGAACAGCGCGAGAAACAGCAGCAGCGGCGCCAACGATTCCACCAGGCGCAAGGCATTGAACGCGACCACCCCGCCGGACGCATTGTGCAAGGTCAGCAAGCCGCTTTTGAGTACGGTCAACGGCACCGCCAACAGCAACAGCCACGCCAGCAGACCGAGTTGCATGGTCACGTCCAGTTCACTGCCGAACTCGCGCACCAGCGCCACCACCAGCAAGGTCAACAAACCCGCGAGCAAGCAACCGAACACCAGCACCTGAGCCAGCAGCAACCCCATCGGCCGTTGCTTGGCCGCCTGATAACCGACCGCCGAATTAAGACCGCCGCTGGTGGCCGCGCTGATCAGATCGGGCAGGGTGCTGAGCAGGGCGAACAGGCCCCGTTCGCTGGGGCCGAGGATCCGCGCCAGCAGCACATTCCTCAGCAGACGCAGGCCGATCATCGCCAGTTTGGTGCCCATGCTCAGCGCCAGGTGCTTGAGGTAATTGCCTCGACTCATGGCCGCGCCCCGCGATAGATCCGCCACGACAGCAGTTCCGGATTGCGCGCGGTGCGCTGGCTGACGCCGAAGCGCGGCAGATTCAGCGGATCACTGTTGCCACGATAAATGCCGCTGCCGGTGCCGAGCGCGAACGGGTAATCGTGACTGGCAATCTGTTCGCGAACCCGTGCGTCGTTGTCACCGTTGGGGTAGCAATACACCGGCAATGGCCGGTTGCAGCCATTGAGCAGGGCATCGCGGCTGCGACTGATTTCTTCGCCCAGGCGCACATCGTCAAGGCCGGTGAGGATGGCGTGACTGGCGCCGTGGGGGCCGAAACGCACCAGGCCTGAAGCCTCCATCAAACGCACCTGATGCCAGTCCAGCGCCTGGGGTTGCGACTCTTGCGGGCACTGGTCGGTCAGGTGTTCGAGCATCATCGGGTCAAGTGCCTTAAGCCCTTGCAGGTAATGCAACAGAGTCAGACTGCGCCGATCCACGTCGATGTCGTCCAGCAGTACTGGCAACGGCTGGCCGATCGATCGCAGGCATTCGATCAGGTGCGTGCGGGCTTTTTCGCCATGGCTGCCCCACAGGGTTTCGCCGATGCTTTCCCACCAGAAACGCTGACGGCTGCCGATGAAATCGGTGGAGAGAAAAATGCTCGCCGGCACCTGATGTTTCTGCAGCAGCGCGAAGGCGTTGGCGGCGTTGTCGCGCCAGCCGTCGTCGAAGGTCAGCGCCACTTGCGGACGCTCGGTGCGCAAGGCGTTGGGCTGCAGGATCTCCATCAGCGGCACGCAATCGAAATGCCTGCGCAGCCACACCAGCAAATGTTCGAAGGCCTTGGGCCCGACGCACAGTTCGTTGCGGTGCGGCAGGTCGGCGGCGCGGTCGTTGGACAGCACCCGGTGCAACATCAGGATCACGCCGGCGCCGTGCAACTGGTTTCGTCCCACGGACGATTTGAGATAGAGCCAGCCGCTGGTGCGTTTAATCAGTTGTTTGATCGCCATGGCGCTGTCCCTCTCAACGGTTTTGGTCAGGGTTCCACTGGGCGTAACGCTGGCCGCGCAGGAACTGCCACAGGCCGATACTCATGCCCGCCAGTGTCACCAGCAGGAATGCCGCAAGGCGAAACGGTTTGGGCAAGCGGTGTTGCGAATCCAGCAGGCCGGCAATCGCGATGGCGTAGCCGACCAGTTGCGCGATCAGGCAGACGCGATAGAAACCGTGCTCTTCCCACAGCCATAAATTGCTCAGCAGCAGTGGCAGCAACAGGATCGGCGCCAGGCGGCGGATCAACTTGTGGCTGATCAACGCAATCGAATACAGCCCATGCTTGAACGGATTGAGCAGTTCACTGCGTTGCGCCAGGCTTTGCAGGCCACCGACGGTGACCCGCTGGCGACGGCGAAACTGCTTGTCGGCTTCATCAACGCCGTGGTCGATCACTTGCGCTTCGGGCACGTAGACGATGCGTTTGAATTTCACCGGCGCGCAGGTGCTGATGAAGAAATCGTCGTTGACCTCCGCCGGTACGTTCTCGAACAGTTCGCGGCGCAGGGCGAGCAGGGCGCCGTCGGCGGAGACCATGCAACCGGTGCGATTCTCGACCCGGCGCAACCAGCCCTCGTAATGCCGGTACAGGCTGTCACCGACGCTCAAGCCGCCACCGGTAACCGGGATCACCATGTGCCCGGCGCAAGCGCCGACTTGCGGATCGCTCAGGGGCGCCAGCAGGTAGCCGAGGGTTTCCCGCGACCATTGGTTGTCGGCGTCGGTGAACACCAGAATGTCGCCCGTGGCCAGCGCTGTACCGGCATTCAGCGTGGCAGCCTTGCCCTGGCGGGGCAGGTCGAGCACGGTGATTCGCGGGTCGACGACTTTGTGCGCGCAGGCCACCGTGTCGTCGGTGGATCCGTCGCTGGCCAGAATGATTTGCAGGGAGGCGGGCTGATAGTCCTGCGACAGCAGCGAGCGCAGCTTGTGTTCGATGTGCCGCGCCTCGTTGTGGGCGGCGATGACGATGCTGATGTTCAGCGGCGGTGCCGGGCTGTGGCGCCACGCCGGGAACAGCGGAGCGAGCAGCGTCAGCAGCAGTGGATAGCCGACATAGGCGTACACCGGCAGCAGCAGGCACATCCAGAAAATGAATTCAGCCACGGGCAGGCCTCCTGGCGTTCCAATGACACAGACTGAGAATGAACGCGGCGCCCGCCAGGTGCAGGCGCATCCAGTGCAGGCCCCACAGTTGCAGGGTGAAACCGAGGTCATGTTGCCGGTGGCTCTGGCGCACGCTGAGTAACAGCCCCGGAAGCAGCGTCAGCATCACCATGACCGCGGCGTGATGGGGGAAACCGTCGAGCAGGGCGGATATCGCCAGAAAATCGAGAATCCAGACCAGGATCGACAGCATCGGAAACCGCAGCAGGCGCAGGCTGAAACCGTGGGTACGGAGCAATTGCAGATGACTGCCCTGACGCCACAGTTCCTTGCCCATCCATTCGCGCCAGTTCATTTCATAGCCCCAGTGCAGCGCGACGTTTTCATTGATCGACAGCAGCCGCGCGCCGTGTTCGTGCAGGCGCAGGGTGAATTCCTTGTCTTCGCCGGTGCGCAGGTTTTCATTGAAACCGCCGACCTTGTCGAACCAGCGCCGGCGCAGCAGCAGGTTGGCACTGGGCAGCCAGTCGACGACATGGCTGGTGTGCGTGGTCGGGCGCAAGGTACGGCGCTGCCACGCGGTGGCGTACCACGGCGCGGCGGCGGGCGTGTGCAGATCGAGACCGAAGACGTCGGCCTGGCCGCTGGCTTCGATGTCGAACAACGGCCGCAGCCAGTCTTCCGGCATCTCGATATCGGCGTCGATGAACGCCAGCCATTCCCCGGTGGCAATGGCCGTGCCGCGATTGCGCAACGCGCCGATCAGCAGTCCCGGCATCACCAGCACCTGGGCGCCGAACTGCCGGGCGATCTGCGGGCCGTCGTCGCTGGAGCCGTTGTCGACCACGATCAGCTCGCATTCGACATCGGCGGCGTGGGCGGCTTTCTGCGCGGCCAGCAGGGTGCGACCAATGTGCCGCGCCTCGTTGAACATCGGGATGACGATACTGATCCGGCTCATGCTTTGGCCTCCGTCATCGGCGCCTGCTCGGCTTTCAGGCGCAGGACGCTGGTCAGCGCGAGCATGATCCACAGGTATTTCTGGTTCGGCGCGCTGAGGAACATCAGGAACAGCGTCAGCGACAGGAAACTCACTCCGAGGTGGGTCATCAGATCCGCCTGTTGCCAGTTGCGCCGCTGCATCCATTCCTTGCGTGCCCGCATCAGGTTGTACAGGCCCAGCGCGAGCATGCCGACGAACATCAGGCCGGCGGGAACCCCCAGTTCACTGAAGATTTCCAGGTAGGTGTTGTGCGCCCGGCGATACAGGTCGCCGATCTTGCGGTTGGCGGAAAATGCCTTGGCGTAGCCGGTGGTGGCGTAGTGCAGCGGAAAGGTGCCTGGGCCGGAACCGAGCAGCGGGTTCTCGCGAATCATCTGGCTGCCGACCACGATATAAGAGGCGCGGCGGCCGAGGGATTCGTCGTTGTGGCCCTTGGCCCCGGCGCTCAATACGCTGAGCGACTGGATGCGCGCGATGTAACCGGCAGGCATCGCATAGATCGCCAGCGGAATCACGATCGCCGCGCCGAGCATGGCAAAGCCCAGGTGACGGGGACGAATGCGCGTCAGTTGTGCGCGGTAGTGCCAGCAACCGATCACCAGACTCAAGGCCAGCACCACCAGCCCGGAGCGCGATTCGGTCTTGGTCATGCCGCCGAGCAGCAGCAGGCAGCAACCGCCCCAGAACAGCCGATGCAGCAAGTTCGGGCTGCGGATCACCAGCAGCAGCCCCAATGGAATGGCAAACGCGATCAGCAGGGCGAAGGCGTTGGGGTCTTCGAGCAGACCGGCGGCGCGGCCCTGATCCTGGAATTTGGTGGAGAACATGGCCATGGCGCAGGTCATGCTGACGGCCAGGGTCACCAGCCGGGCGAACAGGTCAAGATTCAGCTCGCGGCCGATCAGCAGGGTGATGACAAACAGGATCAGGCCGACGCTGATTTCCCGCAGGTGGCCGAGCGACATGCCCATGTCATCGGTGTCGAGCAGGCTCAGAAAGTACAGGGTCATGAAGGCGATCAGAAAGCGCCAGATATTGCTGCGCAGACGATCCGAGGGAATCTGGTGCATCGCCAGTTGCAGCATCAGGATCACCGCCAGCGAAGCGCCGATCAGTTTGCTGCCGGACAGTGAGCTGTCCTTGAAGAAACCCTCGAACGGTACCAGGGCGGCAATGCCGAGCAGGCCCCAGGTCGGTTTGCGGTACAACACCGCGAACCCCACCAGGCCGAGCACGGCGCCCGGCGCGAGATAGGGCCAGGGGCTGGCCAGCAGAGCGATGCAGACCAGGCCCAGCAGACTGACGATCGAGAGCGGGAAAATCATGCGCGTGCCTCCCGTGCCGTGCGGATGTACAGCTGCGACCAGCGTTCGGCCAGGGCCTTGAGGTCGTAGCGGTCCTGTTGCGTGCGTTTTGCGTTGTCGCGCAGTTGCCGTGCCAGGCCTGGCTCGGACAGCAACGTGTCGAGCTGGCGGGCGAGGGCGGCGCTATCGGTCGGGGCAGCGAGCAAACCGTTGTGGCGGTTCTCCAGCACGTCGGGAATTCCGCCGACGCCGAATGCCACCACCGGCACCCCGGCCTGCATCGCTTCCAGCAGAATCATCGGCGTGCCTTCGGTGCGCGAGCTGATGACCAGCGCATCGAGTTGCTGCCACCAATGCCGCATGTCGGTCTGATAACCCGGCAAGCGGATGCGCTGTTGCAACCCGGCGGCGTCGATTCGCGCCTGCAAGCCTTCGCGTTCCGGGCCGTCGCCGAGCATCACCGCATCGAGTTGCGGGTGTTGGTGAGACAGCGGAATCAGCGCGTCGAGAAACAGATCCGGGCCTTTTTCACTGCTCAGACGCCCGACGTAACCGGCGAGCCAGCGTTGCCGGGGCGCTTCGGAAAGCAGCGCGGCGGCTGCCGGCAGACCGTTGGGAATCACCTGCAACTTCTCCGCGCGCACGCTGGCCTGACGGTGCAACTGCGCGATGCTTTCGGCGACGCACACCACCCGATCCACCGACGCCGTGCGGCACAGTTGCAGGCTCAGCCAGGTGTAGAACTTTTGCTTGCGGCTGCGCGGGGTGAAGCCGTGTTGGGTGATCACCAGTGGCAGGCGCAACAGCGTGGCGCCGACCCAGCCGAACAACAGGCCTTTGAAATTGTGAGTGTTGATCAACGGACGTTCACCGCGCCGCTGACGCAAGTGCCGCAGCAGGGCAGCGAGCCCTGCGCAGCCTTGTGCATCGACGCCGGCTTCGCGAAAGCGCGCGATCAGTTCCGGCGGCGCATCGAGGAACAGCACCTGGTGCTGCCCCGGCGTCGCCAGGCAATGATCGAGCAACATCCGCTCGGCCCCGTAGAACCCGCCGCTGCTGAGCAAATGCACGATCGGCAGGGCGGCGTTCGGGGTGGCGGGCGTGTTCAATTGCGCACCCAGTGCACGAAGCTTGGCACGGTCCAGTTCTTGTGCGGATTACTCGGCTGCGCGTTCTGGTCGTTGATCACCAGCAGCACCGGCAGGCCCAGTTCGTGGCTGATTTGCGCCGGGTGTTTGAAGCGGTGGTCGAAGAACTCACGCACGTAGACCAGTGCAATCGCCAGCAACAGGCCGGTGAACAAACCGAACGGAATGATCAGCATCGGTTTGGGAAACGCTGCTTCGGTCGGCTCGAACGGTGGGCTCAACACCCGGGCGTTGGACAAGTCGTCGCTCAGCGAGCGGGTGGTGCTGCTTTCGGCAAAGCGCTGGGCGTAGGTCGAGAACGCGGCGTGCAGGGCATCGATTTCAGTGTCCATCTGCCGCAGCTTGCTCTGGGTCTGCTGCAACTCATGGATACGCGCCTTGAAGTCGGCGATGCGCGCGGTTTTCTGATCGATCACCTGCTGGACCACCGCCAGATCATTGGTGCGTTCCTGGATGCGGTTACTCACCACTTTGAGGAACTGCTGACGGGTGCGGGCAATCTGTTCGCGGGTCAGCAGCATCGGTTCGCTGCCGGGCTGGAACACCGCCAGATCGTTCATGTAGCGGCTGACCTGGGTGGTCAGTTGCTCGCCCATCTGTTTGATTTCCCGGTCCTCGAACGCCACGTTGTCGACGGTGGTGGTGAAGGTGTAGGGGAAGGTGTAGTCGTTGAGTTTGCTGTTGCTGGCGGCGGCCAGCGCGGTCTTCAGGTACTCGAGCCAGCGCTGGCTCTGCAGCAGGCGGTCGCGGTATAGGTTCAGCGCCTGCTCCTCGGTGTTGATCGCGTTGAGGCGGAAGGTGATTTCCTCCTTCGGATCCGACGCGCCGACACTTTCCAGCAGCGCCTGGCGATTGCCCTCTAGACCATCGAGACGCACCTGATACAGATGCTTCTTGGTCTCGTAGAAGGACTGCGGCAGATCGATCGATTGCAGCGCCTGACGGCTCACCAGATAGTTTTGCAGCAGGGCAGAAACGAAGTTCGTGCCCTGATGCGGATCGGGGAAGCTGTAGACGATCGAGATCACGTTGGAGCCGGGCAGGGTCTCGATTTTCAGGCTGTCGATGGCTTGCTGGGTCAGCGCATCGAGCGCGGTGTCGCGCACCGGATCGGTTTCAAGCCCGAGGGTGTTGCGCACCGGGTTGATCACGTACTGGCGCAGCGGCGAGCTGATGTAGCGCTTGAACGGTTCGCCCACCAATTTGCTGAACAGGCCCGGCGACGGGGTGTATTCGCCCTTGTCGCGCAGCTCGCTGATGGTCTGACGGATCAGCGCCGGCGAGCGCAGGATATTGCTCTCGGTTTCCATGTCCGCCAGCGACGGCGGGATGAAGGTGGCGTTGTCCACCGTCAGCGACGTGGTGGCGTCGCCCTGGGAGAGTTTTTTTGACTGCACGATCACCTGGGCGGTGATATCGAAGCTCTGTTTGAGCAGCAGCGGCAGCACCAGGGCGATCACTGCAAAGATCAGGAAGACGCGCTTCACCAGTTGCTTGTTGGCGAAGAAGATCCTGAAGAACTCATGCAGGTAGTTTTCCTTTGGATTCATGGTCGGTCACCTGAGAGTCAGTTGTTGTTGCTGTCTTTGTTGTCGACGCGGTAGCCGAAGCTGAAGCCCACGCCCTGGAACAGCACCACGTCGGCCAGTTGCCGGGCGAGTTCGCCGGCGCTGGCCAGTTTGGTTTTCGGCACGTACAGCATGTCGTCCGGTTGCAGGTAGGCGATTTGCGGCGCCTCGCCCGACAACGCTTTCTCGACGTCATAACGCACGGCCTGCACCTGATTGCCGTTGCGCCGCATGATCACCACCGAATCGAGCCGCGCCTTGACGTTGGTGCCGCGCGCCAGGGTCAGCGCCTCAAGCACCGACACTGGCCGGCGGATCGGGTAGGAGCCCGGCTGACCGACTTCGCCCAGCACGTAGATCTCGTTGCCGGCGGTGGACTTGAGCAGCACGTCCACGGTCATCCGGCCCGGCAGTTGCGCGTACTTCTTGTTGAGGAAGGTTTCGAGCTGGTTGACGGTCATGCCTTGCAGCGGCACCGCGCCGATTTCCGGGAAGCTCGCGTAGCCGTCGGTGCCGACGGTGATCTCGCGGCTCATGCCGGTGGCCGGGTGGTTGAGGGCGTTTTTCAGATTCTGCTCGTTGGTCAGCGGGCTGATGATCTGCACCGTCAACTGATTGCGGTTGGGTTGGAACAGCTGTTTGCGTTGGTAGGCGCGCTGGATTTCCTGGCGCGCTTCGTCGCTGGTCAGCCCGGCGATTTTCACCGAAGTGTTGGCGCCCGGCAGTTCGATGGTGCCGTCCGGCAGCACCAACTGGTTGCCGTTGAGCTGACTGGCGGCGGTGAAGTTCAGGCCGATCTGGTCACCCGACTGCACGCGGTAGGCGTCCGAGCCGCTGGTGCTGATGTGGAAGATCACGTCCAGGACGTCTTGCGGGCGCAGGGTCTGTTCGACCTTGGGCATGTCGGTCGCCTGGGCGTTGGCCGGGGTGGCGGTGAGAATATTCACCGGCATGTTCTGGGTTTCGGAAGTGCTTGAGCAACCTGCAAGCGGCAGCATCAGCAGAACTAGTATCTTGGCGTTCATGGCGTCATCCCTCGCGGTTGCTTACAGGTTTTTGTAAAGCCATTTGGGCATGTAGTACTTGCGCCGGTTGAACACGCTGCCGACCACTTTCGCCCCGGCCTGGGTCAACCGCTGCACCGCCGCTTGCGCGACTTCCCAGCGGGTGTCTTCGGCCCGTACCACGAACACCACGCCGTCGACCTGGGTGCTGATGACCAGCGTGTCGGCAGCCGAATACACCGCGTCGCCGTCGATCACCACAAAGCGGTACTGGCTGCCCAGTTGATCGAGCAACGGGCTCAGGCGCTCGGCGGTCAGGTGTTCCATGGTGCGGATCGGCCGGCCGTTGGGCAGCACGTGGAACGGCAGGCTCGACACCTGCACCACGCAGTCCTGCAACAGCGGCGGATTGTCCGGATTGAACAGCAGGTCGCGCAGGCCGCGCTCCTTGCTCAGGTTCAGTTGCTGGGTCAGGTTGCTCGCCGACTGGCTGGCGTCGACGTACAGCACCTGGCCGCTGCTCATTTGCGCCAGTTGACTGGCCAGTGCCAGCGCGCTGGTGGTGGTGCCGGCGCCGGGGTTGGCGGCGGTCAGGAACAGGATCCGCAGATCCAGGTCCAGCACGGTCGAAGTCAGGTTCGACTCGCTGGGGCTGGCAATGCTCAGGCTTTTGTTGGTTGAACCGTCCATTAGCTTGCTCCGTGGCCGCTGAATACTTTGAAGGGGGTTTTCAACAGAATCTTCAGATCAAGCAAAAGGCTCTGCTCGGCGATATAGCTGAGGTCCAACTCAACGCGCTGGTCGAAGTCGATGTTGCTGCGTCCGGAGATCTGCCACAGGCCGGTCATGCCGGGGTAGATCGCCAGACGAGCGAGGTGACTGTCCTTGTAGCGGTAGGCGTTGAACGAGGTCGGGCGAGGGCCGACCAGGCGCATGTCGCCGGTCACTACATTGATCAGGTTGGGCAATTCATCGAGGCTGGTACGCCGCAGGAAACCGCCGATCCCGGTGATGCGCGGGTCCTTGTCGATCTTGAAATCGATGGCGTCGGCACCGTGCTTGTTCAGATGGCGCAGCGACTCCTTGAGCTCTTCGGCGTTGGCGACCATGGTCCGGAACTTGTACATGCCGAACTTGCGGCCGCGGTAGCCGGTGCGTTTCTGCACGAACATCACCGGGCCTTTGCTGGTGAACTTGATGGCCAGCGCCAGACCGATCAGCAGCGGCGAAATCAGCAGCAGAATCATCAGTGCGCCGAGGCAGGCCACCACCCGGTTGGTGCGCGACAGTTGCCACGGCCGGCCACCTTCGCGACCGGTCACCCAGCCCTGGCCCTGACGATGGATCGCCGCGTCGAGGCGCATTCGCTGTTCCGGATCCATGCGTTTGTCACGCACCAGATGTTGGATCGGTACACCTTTTTCATGTCCAGTCATGGAGTCCTCCGCTGATGGTCAGCCGCGTGCGGCGCGTGGGCGATAGGCAGTGGGGTAGTAATCGCGGAACCAGGCGATGAACCGCCCCAGTCCCTCATCCAGCTCGATCCGGGGCTGAAACCCGGTGGCCTGGGCCAGATCGCCGGCCTCGGCGCAGGTGTTGAGCACGTCGCCCGGTTGCAGCGGCAGCAGCTCGACCACGGCTTTCTGGCCGAGGTGCTTTTCCAGCAGTGCGAGGTAGGTCTTCAGCTCGACCGGGTGCTGGCCGCCGATGTTGAACAGGCGCCACGGGGCCATGCTGCTGGCCGGGTCGGGCTGTTCGCGGTTCCACTCGGGATTGGCCCGGGGCGCGCGCTCGATCAGGCGTGCGATGCTTTCGATGATGTCGTCGATGTAGGTGAAATCACGCTGATGCTCGCCGTAGTTGAACAGCTTCAGCGGCGAGCCTTCACTGATTGCCCTGGCGAACTGGATCGGCGACATGTCCGGCCGGCCCCAGGGCCCGTACACCGTGAAAAACCGCAGCCCGGTGCAGGCGATGCCGAACAGATGGCTGTAACTGTGGGCCATCAATTCATTGGCTTTCTTGGTCGCGGCGTACAGCGACAGCGGGTGATTGACGCCGTCCTGTACCGAGTAAGGCGTGTGCTGATTGGCGCCGTATACCGAACTGGACGAGGCGTAGATCAGGTGCTCGACCGGGTGCCGGCGGCAGCACTCCAGGATGTTCAGGAAACCGTCGAGGTTGCTGTCCAGATAGGCCCGTGGATTTTCCAGCGAATAACGCACCCCGGCCTGCGCCGCGAGGTGGACCACGACTTGCGGCCGTTCGCTTGCGAACAACGCTTGCAGAGCCGACGCGTCCGCCAGATCGATCATGGCGAGCTGAAAGTCGCCGATCTGCTCGCGCACCCAATCCACCCGATCGTGCTTGAGCTGCGGATCGTAGTAGCCGTTGAAGTTGTCCAGGCCGATCACCTGATGCCCGTCGCGCACCAGCCGCAGCACGCAATGAGCACCAATGAACCCGGCCGCACCGGTGACGAGGATTTTCATGGCCGCAACCCGTCAGGCGCGATGTGGCGCAGACCGATGCCGCTGTAGTGCAGGCCGGCGGCTGCGACTTGTTCCGGGTTGTAGAGGTTGCGCCCATCGATGATGACTTTCGAGCGCAGCTTGCTGGCCAGCAGCTCGAAATCCACCACGCGGAAATTCTTCCACTCGGTGCAGATCACCAGTGCGTCGGCGTCTTCCAGGGTGTCGTCGCGGGTGGCGCACAGGTGCAGGTCATTGCGGTAACCGTAAATGCGCCGGCATTCGGACATTGCTTCCGGATCGTAGGCCTGCACGCTGGCGCCTTCGGCCCACAGCGCATCCATCAGATAACGGCTGGGGGCTTCGCGCATGTCATCGGTGTTCGGCTTGAACGCCAAACCCCAGATCGCGATTGACTTGCCGGCCAGGCCTTGAGGGAATTGCGCCTTGAGCTTGCTGAACAGTATGTGCCGCTGGCTGTCGTTGACGTCGGTGACGCTGCGCAGCAGTTTGAGCGGCATGCCGTTGTGTTCGGCGGTGTGAAGCAGGGCGCGCAGGTCCTTGGGAAAGCACGAACCGCCAAAACCGCAGCCGGGGTAGATGAAGTGATAGCCGATGCGCGGGTCGGAACCGATGCCCTTGCGCACCGCTTCGATATCGGCGCCGAGCAGTTCGGTGAGGTTGGCCAGCTCGTTCATGAAGCTGATGCGGGTGGCGAGCATCGCGTTGGCCGCGTACTTGGTCAGCTCGGCGCTGCGGTTGTCCATGAACATCAGTTTTTCGTGGTTACGGCAGAACGGCGCGTACAGCTCGCTCATTTGCTCGCGGGCCAGGTCGTCGCGGGTGCCGACAATGATCCGGTCCGGACGCATGCAGTCGGCGAGGGCGCTGCCTTCCTTGAGAAATTCGGGGTTGGACACCACTCGCACCGCCAGAGCGCTTTTGCCGCGCCGTTGCAGTTCTTCTTCAGCGGTGTGCAGCACCTGATCCGCCGTGCCGACCGGCACCGTGGATTTGATGATCAGCGTGCGATCGTCCTCCATGAAGCTTGCGATCTGCCGTGCCACGTTGAGCACGTGGCTGAGGTCGGCGGAACCGTCTTCGTCGGCTGGCGTGCCCACGGCGATGAAGATCAGTCCGGCATGTTCTACCGCATCGCTGGCCTGGGTGCTGAATAACAAACGCCCGGCCTTGATGTTTTCTTCCAAAGTTGCCGAGAGACCCGGTTCGCTAATAGGCGGTACTGCCTGTTGCAGTTGTTTAATTTTGTTCGGGTCAATATCGACGCACAATACGCGATGTCCGACATCGGCAAGTGCGGCTGCTTGTATCAGGCCAACATAGCCCGTACCAAATACGCTCACGTCCATATTGGCGTGCCTCGTAAGACGGTGATGGAAGATCGAAATTGAACTGTCAAAAGGGGTATAGCGCAGCGTGGGAAAAGCGTGTCAGCAAAATGACATGTTGCAGGTGTATAACACCCCCAATTTTGGGGGCGAATGGCCATCAAGTGCTTGCTGTAGATGGATTTGTCCCGTCCTTGACATGTTTTTCACAATTCGAAGAAAACGATAAACGGTCGTAGGCCGCGAAATTCAAGGGTTTTAACGACTTGGGTGTGTCAGATTTGAGTCAACAGTTTTTTGACGCTTTTTGATTATGTCCGACATTTCTTGCGCTTTGATGGCCCGGTGCTAGTGTCAGATTTTGACCGACAATCCCTTGACAATGCTTCGTCGGAAACGCCCGGAATTGCCATGTTTCGATATCTGAAAGAACTGCTTTTAATTATTTATCTGCTGCTTTATTTCGAATATTACCTTGACCGCTTAAATGCGATGGGTATGGGGTTGGCAGTAATTCTTTTTGGCGCGATGTTTTTGACGCTGACGTTTGCGTTATTACTAACGGCCTATATACGTCAGACTTTCATTCGGCATTTGTTCGCATTAACAATGTTTGTTTCGGCGGTGTTCTTCGATGTGTATACAAGGGTGACCGCCGATTACCTGACCTACAGCAGTTTCGTTTCGCTGGTGTACTCCGGCGGCTTCATCCAGGAAGCGGCGTATCAGTACCGGGGGGCGATCATCCACGGGCTGCTCAACGGGTTGTTGCTGTTGTTCGGGATCGGCCTCAAGCCACGGCACGCGATTGCGGTACCCAATGCCCTGCGGATCGCTGCGCCGGTGTGCGGTGTGTTGCTGCTCAGCGCCGTGTTGTTCGTGCGGGCCGGCGAGGGCGCGCGCGGATTGCCGATCATGTATACGCCGCTGGCCTATCTGAACCTGTTCGGCTACGAAGCGCTGCACAACACCGTCGGCCCGCGTGAGCCGGTGACCCTGGCACGCAATGGCCCGGCGGTCGGTCATGACATCGTGCTGATCATCGACGAAAGCATTTCCGGCAATTACCTGGACATCAATGCGCCGTTCGGTGTGCACAGCAACCTCAAGCAGGCCCGTCCGGGCGTCGAAATCTTTAATTACGGTTACGCGGCGTCCATCGCCAATTGCAGCGCAGACACCAACATCACCTTGCGCTACGGCGGCACCCGCGCCGACTACATGCGCATCAACAGCACACTGCCGTCAATCTGGCAGTACGCCAAAAAGGCCGGTATGCGCACGGTCTACATCGACGCGCAGCGCACCGGCGGCAACCTGCAGAATCTGATGAACGACGCCGAGAAAAAGGACATCGACGAATTCGTGCAATTTGACCAGACCAGCGTGCGCGACCGCGACATGGCCGCCGCGGCCAAGCTGATCGAACTGCTTAACGACGACAAGCCGGAGCTGGTGCTGATCAACAAGGTCGGCGCGCATTTCCCGGTGCACGACAAATACCCCGACGCCTTTATGGCCTACCGCCCGACCTTGCCTCGCGGGCAGTTCACGGAAGTCGCCGATACCGGCGAACGCACCGGTTTCAACGGCCAGCCGGATGACTGGGTGCTGTATCGCAACGCCTACAAGAACACCGTGCTGTGGAATGTCGGCGAGTTCTTCTCGCGGGTATTTGCCCAGGCCAATCTGCACAACGCGCTGCTGATCTACACCTCCGACCACGGCCAGGATTTGCACGAGCGTGGGAATTCGGGACTCAACACCCACTGCGGCGGCGATCCGGTGGAAGAAGAAGGGCTGGTGCCACTGGTGGTGATCCAGGGCGATCAGTTACAGACGCTCGACTGGTCGGCGCAACTGGCGGCGAACAAGGACCGTTCCAGTCACTACAACATCTTCCCGACCCTGCTGCAGTTGATGGGCTACGACCTGCCGGGAATCGAAGCGGTGTACGGCAAACCGCTGAGCGTGGCGACGGCGGATGAATTCACCTTCAACTACCGCTTCAACGCGCGGCTGGGGGCCAAACCCGAGTGGAAACACATCGACCTGAGCAGCATCGTGACGCCGGGTGAGGCGCCGACGAGTGTGGCGGTGGGTCAGTGATTTATGGGTTGTCCAGGCTGGCCTCATCGCGAGCAAGCTCGCTCCCACATTTGGAATGCAGTTTCCTGTGGAAGCGAGCTTGCTCGCGATGAGGGCGGATCAGACAAAGCAGAGTTCAGATCCATTCCTTGTATCCGCTATCCTTGGCCGACACGGATCGATCGGATGGCGGCATGCTCCAGGTTCAAAACGTCTTCAAAAGCTACCTCACCCCGCAAGGCCCGTTGCCGGTGCTGCAAGGCATCGACCTGACGCTCAAGCCTGGCAGCAGCCTGGCGCTGATGGGCGAGTCGGGCAGCGGCAAGAGCACGCTGCTGCACCTGATCGCCGGGCTCGACAAGGTCGACAGCGGCAGCATCAGCAGCGGCGAGCACCGTCTGGACCGGATGAACGAGGCGCAACTGGCCAACTGGCGGCGCACCGAAATCGGTCTGGTGTTCCAGCAGTTCAACCTGATCGGCAGTCTGCGGATCGAGGACAACCTGGCGTTCCAGGCGCGGCTCGCCGGTCGGCATGACCCGCGCTGGCAGCATCATCTGGTGCAACGCCTGGGGCTGGGCGAATTGCTCAAGCGCTATCCCGAACAACTCTCCGGTGGCCAGCAACAGCGGGTCGCGCTCGGTCGGGCACTGGCCGCACAACCGAAACTGCTACTGGCCGACGAGCCCACCGGCAGCCTCGACGAAAACACCAGCGATGAAGTGCTGCGGCTGTTGCTGGAATTACTCGACGACACACCGACCACGCTGCTGATGGTCACCCACAGTCAGCGCGTGGCAGCGCGGCTGGCGGAGCGGGTGGTGTTGTCCAGCGGTCGATTGACGTGAAGGTTTTCCGCCACGCGCTGACGGCGCTGCTCAGTCACTGGCGGCGCCATCCGGTGCAGTTTTTCAGCGTGCTGACCGGGTTGTGGTTGGCCACCAGCCTGTTGACCGGAGTCGAAGCGCTCAACAGTCAGGCGCGGGACAGTTACGCCCGGGCCAGCCAGTTGATCGGCGGCGAACCCCAGGCCAGCCTCAGCACGCCGAACGGCGCGACCTTCCCGCAACAATGGTTCGTTGACCTTCGGCGTCAGGGCTGGCCGGTGTCGCCGGTGCTGCAAGGTCGCTTGACGCTCAAGAATCACGAAAACCAGCGTCTGCAATTGATGGGCATCGAGCCCGTGTCCTTGCCCGGTGACAGCGCGGTGGCCGGGCAGGCGATGCCGATCGAGCGGATTGTCGAGTTCTTCAGCCCGCCGGGCAGCACCTGGATTTCTCCCGAAACCTTGCGGGCGCTGAACCTCGCCGACGGCGCGACGCCAACCACCGAATCCGGGCAGACGTTGCCGCCGCTGCGAGCGCAAACCGACATGGCCCCCGGCGTGCTGTTGGTGGACATCGGCGTCGCTCAGCGCGTGCTCGAACAACCCGATCAGCTGTCACGTCTGCTGCTGCCGAAGGATTTTCACGCCGAGGTGCCGGCCGCGTTCAACAGCCAGTTACAGCTCAAGAGCAGCGGCGAGGAAAACAATCTGGCGCGACTGACCGAGAGCTTCCACCTCAACCTCGATGCCCTCGGGTTTCTCTCGTTCATTGTCGGTTTGTTCATTGTTCACGCGGCTATCGGTCTGGCGCTGGAACAGCGCCGGGGATTGCTGCGCACCTTGAGAGCCTGCGGTGTCAGCGCGCGGATGCTGATCGCTTGCCTGATCGTCGAGCTCGGCGCGTTGGCGTTGATCGGCGGGTTGTTCGGCGTGGTCAGCGGTTACTGGCTGGCGAGCGTGCTGTTGCCGGACGTCGCGGCCAGCCTGCGCGGTCTCTACGGCGCGGAAGTGGCGGGGCAGTTGCGTCTGAGTCCATGGTGGTGGTTCAGCGGCATCGGTTTGAGCCTGCTCGGCGCGTTGCTGGCCGGGGCCAACAGTTTGCTGCGGGCGGCGCGTCTGCCGTTGCTGGCGGTGGCGGATCCGCAGGCCTGGCATCAACAACATGCGCGCTGGTTGCGACGTCAGGGCTGGGTGGCCGGCGTATGTGCGGCGATTGCGTTGGCCGCGCTGGTGTGGGGCAACAGTCTCGCCAGCGGTTTTGTGTTGATGGCGGGATTGTTGCTCGGCGCCGCGCTGGCGCTGCCAGTGTTGCTCAGTGCGTTGCTCAACGGGTTGCTCGGGCGCAGTCGCTCGGTGCTCGGGCAGTGGTTTCTCGCCGATTGCCGCCAGCAATTGCCGGCGCTGAGTCTGGCGTTGATGGCGCTGCTGCTGGCAATGGCGGCGAACATCGGCGCCGGCAGCATGACCGCCGGTTTCCGCCAGACCTTCGACGATTGGCTCGAACAACGGCTCACCGCCGAGCTTTATCTGAACCCGAGCAACCCGGCTCAGGCGCGGGAGCTGTACACCTGGCTCAAACAGCAATCGAGCGTCACCGCGATCATGCCCAACTGGCAGGTCTCTGTGACGCTGCAAGGCTGGCCGGCGGACGTCTTCGGGATCATCGATCATCCGCACTATCGTCAGCACTGGCCGTTGCTCGAAGCGCGGGGCGATGACCCGTGGGCGGCGCTGGCCAAGGACGATGCAGTGATGCTCAGCGAACAACTGGCGCGTCGCTTGAAAGTGAGGCCGGGCGATCACCTGACGATTCCCACGCCGGGCGGGTCGTGGTCGCCACGCATCGTCGGCATCTACGCCGACTACGGCAACCCCAAGGGCCATGTGCTGGTCAACAGCAATCATCTTTTGCGCGGCTGGCCGCAACTGACGCCGAACCGTTTCAACCTGCGCATCGACCCGCCGAATATCCCGGCGCTGCTCAGTGCCTTGCAGGCGCGCTTTCAGCTTGATGACAGCCGCATCGTCGATCAGGCTCGGCTCAAAGGCTGGTCGGTGCAAGTCTTCGAACGCACCTTTGCCGCGACCGCCGCCTTGAATAGCCTGACGCTGGCCGTCGCCGGTGTGGCGCTGTTCATCAGCCTGCTGACCCAGAGCCAAAGCCGCCTCGGCCAGCTCGCGCCGTTGTGGGCCCTGGGCGTGACGCGACGCCAGTTGATGCTGCTCAACCTTGGGCAAACGTGGCTGCTGGCGCTGTTGACGCTGGTGCTGGCCTTGCCGTTGGGCATCGGTCTGGCGTGGTGTCTGGACGCGGTCATCAATGTGCAGGCCTTTGGCTGGCGTCTGCCGCTGCGGGTGTTTCCATTGCAGTTGCTGCAACTGATGGGGCTGGCGCTGCTGGCGACGTTGCTGGCCTCGGCGTGGCCGCTGTATTCGCTGTACCGCACGCAACCGGCGGACTTGTTGAGGACGTTTGCCCATGAGGACTAGGTTTGCGGTGGTGTTTCTGGCGGTTTTTCTGGCGTCGTTGCTCAGTGGTTGCGACAACCCCGCACCGGAACAGAAGGGCTTCGCCGGGATGGGCGCCCAGGCGCAGGCCTTCACGCCGGTGGTGCCGGGGCGAGTGTTCAGCTTTCCGGCGGATCACGGCGCCCATGACGGTTTCCGTATCGAATGGTGGTATGTGACGGCCAATCTCAAGGATGCGCAGGGCAACGATTTCGGCGTGCAGTGGACGTTGTTTCGCAGCGCTCTGAACGCCTCGCCGCCGCAGCCGGGCTGGGCCAACCAGACGATCTGGCTCGGGCATGCGGCGGTGACCTCAGCCAGCGTCCACCACGCTGCCGAGCGTTACGCCCGTGGCGGCGTCGGGCAGGCCGGGGTGCAGGCAGTGCCGTTCGAGGCGTGGATCGATGACTGGCGTTTCGTCAGTCAGGCAAGCGATCCGCTGGCCGACCTGCAACTCAGCGCTCGGGATAAAAACTTCAGCTACCAACTGCGCCTGACTTCCAGCCGTCCGCTGGTGCTGCAGGGTGACAAGGGTTTCAGCCAGAAATCCGAACAGGGGCAGGCGTCGTATTACTACAGCCAGCCGTTTTTCCAGGCCAGCGGTACCCTGCAGATCGACGGTCAGACCTACACCGTCAACGGCCCGGCCTGGCTTGATCGCGAGTGGAGCAGCCAGCCGCTGACCGCCAACCAGACCGGGTGGGACTGGTTCTCCCTGCATCTGGACAGCGGCGAACACGTCATGCTCTACCGCATGCGTCAGAAGGAAGGTGCGCCTTATCTCACCGGTACGTGGATTGCTGCCGATGGCCAGACTGAAACGCTGCAGGCCGGGCAGATCAAGCTGACCCCGCAGGACACTGCGAAGGTAGCCGGACGTTCGATGCCGGTTCGCTGGTCGATCGGCATTCCGGAAAAAGATCTGCAGATCACCCTCGATGCAATCAATCCCGATGCCTGGATGAACCTGCGCATTCCGTATTGGGAAGGGCCGGTGCGCCTGAGCGGCAACCGGGGCGGGCAGGGCTATCTGGAGATGACCGGGTACTGATTCCGCGCTCCGGGCCGGAGAAGAAATCGATTGGAACTCTCTCCAGAATGCCGCCTCTACCGAGGAACATGGCCGAGGATCCGATCCATGAGCGAGGAACTGAAACCGCCAGACCTGACGACCTGGCAGCAAATGTTTGACGATCAGACGTACTGGCAACAATCCCCCGATGCCCATTACTTTGATTTGCAGCGCATCGCTGACGATCTGTTGGGGCAGGGTGCGATCGATCTTGAGCAGTGGCAGCTGCTCAAAGCCAAGGCCGATGAACTGCACAAGGACTCGCCCGCCGTGAACGTTGCGCGGGAACTCGATGACCCCGAAGCCTGAGGAGGCCTGGCATGAATTCTGTCCCTGATAACGAGCACCCCGACGAACCTCGTCCGCCGGGTGAAACCGAACGCGACAATGATGCACTGCGTCCCACCGATCCCAAACAGCGGCAGCGTTCCGGGAAAGGCACCGCCAGTGGCGAGTCCACGGCGCAGGACACCGCGCAGCGATCGCGGAACAAACCCTGATGCGCGTCTATGCTCAGTGGCACTCCAATCGCTGAATACGTTGGCGATGGGGGCTGCCATCCATCACAGGGAACGTACCGCTTATGAAGCTCCAAGCACTGACGCACGCCATTGCACTTGCCACTGTTTTTTCTGCTTCCACGGCGTTCGCTGCCGATATTCCGTTGTCGGCGGCTGTCGAGAAGGATCAGGTCACCACCAGGGTGCTGGCAGTTGATGCGGCCAATCATCAGGTTGTCCTTGAAGGCGAAGAAGGTCGCCAGGTGCACATTCAGCTCAGCGACAAGGCGAAAAACCTGGGAAATCTGAAGGTGGGTGATCTGGTCAAGATCGAGGTTCAACATTCGATCGCCGCTTTCCTGGACACCGATGTGGATAAAGGTCTGCCTGGCTCCACTGAGCGCACAGGTGAACTGCGCAACGCTGTGGGCAGCAGCAATCCCGGTGGCGAGGCCTTCCGCCAGATTCAGGTGCAATTGAAAATCACCAAAATTGATTTGGCGACAAACCGGGTCACTCTGGAAAACCCGTCGGGCCAGTCCAAAACCCTCAACGTCGAAAAGCCTGAGATTCAGGCCAAACTGAAAAACCTGAAAGTGGGGCAGAGCGTCATCGTCACTTACACCGATGTATTAAAAGTGACCAGTCAGCATGAAAGTTGAGTATTGACTCTACAGCGTGACTGTTCTTGTACAAGTAATTGTATGAGAGCAGTCATATGAAGTGTTCGAGGCAGTGAATTCAGAAAGTTTGTCGGGAAATATCGATGAGCAATATTCTTTAACTTTTCAGTACATAAAATTCATCTTCAATTAGCACGACATATCCGCCAACTTCCATTAAAATCCCTCCCGTTCGCCCAGTGTCAGGGCTCTTTACCGGTGCATGGATTGCCAGGCCATCACACTGGGCGAACACCTCCTCGGAGTAGAGGCCAAAGAATTCAGATGCAAAAAGGGCGACTTTAAAGTCGCCCTTTTTAATTGCCTTACGATTTGGCAGGTCGCATGCCTCGTTGTAACTGAAGGCGCTTGAGCGTTTCCTGATACATGGTGGTGCGGCGGTGCTGTGTGCCGTATCCACCAATTGCGGCAACGGTGCCGGCCTGAATGTGATCCAGGTAGCGGAAGATGGTGCGCGGCGAGAGGCATTTGATGCCGTAGCCAAGGGTGCTTAAACGATCCTGCAGCGTGTATCCCGGGACCCGGTCGTCCATCGAAAAATGCAGCCCGTGAGCTTTGATCAACCGTGCATTCCACAAGGTGCAGAAGCTTTTCAGGTGAGTTTCCCGGTAGGGTTTCGGATCTCGGGAGGGCAACCCCAAGTGCTGTTTTGCCCGGCGGAAATAGTGTTTGAAGTAACGCGAAGACAAGCGCCAGGTGTCTCTAAGGACGCCGCGATCTAATTGCTCGACGCAACCGACCGCTGCTGTATCCAAAGATTGCATACATTCATTCATCATCATCGAAAAGACAGTGCTGTCAAAAACGAAAGTATCGGTATGCAGCAAAAACAGGTAATCGGTTTCAACTTTTGCAAGTGCCAGATCAAGTGCCTTGCCATGAGCAATATGCCCCGCTTCCTTGCCGGGGGAAGGGCGCTCGATCAAGTTGATCCAGTCCAGAGACCGCAAGTAGACCAGGCTTTCATCGGCGGAATCATTGTCCACCACCCACACCGGAATTTGATGCTCCTTGACGTATTGCTGGAGAAACTCCAGGCACATCCGGGTTATTTCCGGCGTCTTGTAATTGACCAATACAAGGCTGAAGGCGGGCAGTTGTTTTGAGGTGGAATCGATCGCACTCATGGTCCGGGCTCACTTCAAGGTGAAGGGTTCTGCTGACAGCAATCAGCACACAGAACCGTTGCTTTGTGGCCCGGATGGTAGGGACGCAACCTTAGTTCAAACTTAATTTTCGAGCGCCCGGTCCGGGTGACTTGTTACGGCTTGCGACGCAGGCGAGGCGCTTGGCGATCAAGCGCGGTTCCACGGTAAGATGCGCCGCCATTACAAGCTCAAGGAAGACAACGGCTCGCGCCGTTCGCCAGGGAAGAAACCACTTTCTCTCTACACCCAGGCTACGTCGAAGGCATGGAACTCTCATTCGGCTAAGCCCGCATCGGCGGCGGCATCTGCCAACTCAGCAACCACATCCACTGGATGGCCATTCACTCACCCTTGATCGTCATCGAACGCGCCAACCACAGCTTCGACCCGGTCCTGGAAGACGGCCGCGTCCTGCCATTCGGCTCCGGCGCGGCGATCTTCTACAACTACATCGACCTGGTGCTGCACAACCCGACGGATCGCAGCTTTCAGCTGAAGTTGACGGTCGGGGAGACGCAGTTGGAGGGGGAGTTGTTGTGTGATCGGGAGCGGGTGTATCGGGAGAATGAGATTTGGCGGGAGGTGAGGGAGAAGGGGCAGGTGGGGCGTTGGTGAAGCGGGAGAAATTGAATGGGAGTCGGGTTGTGGCTAATTATGAGGTTGAAGAGGAGGCTTTTGAGGTGACGTAGATCTGTTGGTTTGTAGTTGATTTTACTTTGATCGATTCACAAGGACGTTTCAATGAACCGTAGTTTCAAGACGTTTATCCCTGCCAGCGTGGCAATTTTTATTCTGTTCAGCGCTGGCAACACATGGGCACAGCCGCCGCGAGCATTGTTCGAGGCGATGAAGGGCGGGGTTTGTTCGCCTAACTCGGAGCGCTTGCATGAGGACGCGGTAAAGGGCGACCTGCAAGCACAACTGGAATTTGGCAAAGCCATTCAGGAGGACCTTTGCGGGGTGGTGGAACAATTTTCACCTGGTATGCCTGAGGAGTGGTTTCGCAAACCCGCAGAACAAGGTAATGCTGAGGCACAAACCGAACTTGCCCAGGAACTGAGTTCAGACTGGAGCGTAGAAGGTGAAGACGCTGGGGTTTACTGGAATCTGAAAGCAGCAGAGCAGGGCAATGCGAAAGCGCAATTCCAACTGGCGCAGATTTACCATCGTGGTGGTCGCTCGATAAAAAATCTCAAGGATATGGACAAGGCTCTGGCCTTCTACCGCCAGTCCGCCGAGGGGGCGGTTATCCCAATGCCTACATGCTATTGGCGATGATCTATCAGGAAGGAGATGGCGTTCCACAGGATAATGAAGCGGCGGCCAAATGGTTCCGCAAGTTTGCCGAGACAGGAAATGCATCCGGGCAGTTTTATATTGCAGAGGTCCTGGCTGAGGGGCGTGGTGTCGAAAAGGATGAAGCCAGTGCCTTCGGTTGGTTTGGCAAGTCTGCGGCTCAGGGAAATGAATACGCCCAGTATGAAATGGCTCGGATGCTCGAACAGGGCCGTGGAACGAAGCGCAATGAACGTGAAGCTGCCAGTCTCTATCGCAAGGCGGCCGATGC
Organism: Pseudomonas sp. B26(2017); assembly: GCF_002113045.1. Classification (NCBI taxonomy): domain Bacteria; kingdom Pseudomonadati; phylum Pseudomonadota; class Gammaproteobacteria; order Pseudomonadales; family Pseudomonadaceae; genus Pseudomonas; species Pseudomonas sp. B26(2017). Next base: position 81,578 of record NZ_NEJJ01000010.1, read on the forward strand.
CGGATATGGCAAAGCCCAATTGGCGTTGGGAAACATGTACGCACAGGGCAGAGGTGGTTTGACCAAGAGCAAAGCCAAGGCGAAATTCTGGATGCTCAAGGCAGTTGAACGTTCGGCTCCAGGGGCAGAGGAGGCGTTAAACAGCCTTTGAAGTTGTAAGCGACAAGGGGCGACAGAGGTCGCCCCTTGTTAGCCATCAGACTTCTTGTTTCCAGGCTGAGAGTGTTATCACGGTGCCTTCTTTTTCCTTGTTGCGTATTTCTACTTTGTAGGTCCCACCACCGATAAAACCTTCGACCAGTGCTTTTTTGTCATTGCCGCTGATCTCGGCGTCTTTGGCTTGCTGCTTGTAAAAGTCCAGTACGCTTGCGTAGTCGGTATAGGTACGCAGGATCACTTCGAACTCATGTTGAGGCCGGCCAGCCATCTCATCCCTGTCACCCTCCATGGGCGTGCCCTCCATGCCGGGTGTCGTGAATTCGCCATGTGCTCCGGCTCCGATCAAGTGAGCCCGTTGTGGAAGCATCGAGAGCATGGGTTTGGGGAAGTCGGCGGGAAGTTGAGAGGTGGTCCACGCCCCTTTTTCCGGATCTGTAGAAACATATTCGACAGTCGCAATTTTCTGCGCACTGGCCCGTGTTTCCGGGTCATCACTTTCGGCGCGGATGGCCAGCATGGGCGGTAACTGTTTGCTCCAGGTTACAAGAGAAGCGGCATCATCTTTTTTCGAGCCTTTGGGCTGGAAAATAGTCAACACCGTGTTCGGTAGATCATTGCAGGTCAACGCTTCTTCTCGGGATTTTACTGTGCAGTGTCCGTTTACCAGTCCAACCGCAACCAGCTGACCCTTTTCATCCAGCAGCAATGCAGCCCGTTCGAGGCCGTTGTTCCCGTCGTTCATCGCCGTGATCATGGATTTTCCGGCAGGAACTCCTTCGTCAAAAGATGAAAGTTCTGAATCCAGTGATTCGAGAACCTGTTGCACGATCATTGTGTTGTCGTTTGTATAGCTGCCTGTTGCATAGCCGAGGAAATCAACCAATGCGGAACGGATCGCCGGATCATCGTTGAGTTTCGACAGACTTGGCGAAGAGGGATCATTTGTCAGTAATAAAGCAACTGTACCGTCGGAACGGTGCTCTGAGCGTAGAGACAGGGCAGTTGCGTTAACTGAAAAAAACAGTGCGAGAAATAGGGTTAGGAGGCGTGTTGGATGTATCAAAAGACAGTCCTTTGTGGTGGCTAAATACGGATTCGATGTTTAATTTTTCTGGTGTAAATCAAAAATAAATATGTCCAGTTTGGTTGTGAAATGTTTTTTAGAAGTAAAAGAAGATGCCCGTCTTTTTGTCTATTGCTGTTTTTATGAGGTTGTTTATTTTGTAAAGAACTTCTATGTCATTTTTTTGCTAATGTTTTCTAATATCTTTAGTGAGGCTGTTAGGTCGGTCTGACCTTGGATGCTTTAATCTTCATGCTCATCAATTATTTTTCCAAGCTTAGAGTTCAATTCTTCAAATAATCCTGTATTGGATAATTTTCGAAATGCTTCATCTGTAAGGGGAATCTCTTTTAAGTCGCCAGGAAGAGAATCATCTACGTCAAGCCGGTGCACCGCGTCTAGTGAAAGTGGTACTGAAATGATTTTCAAGTCACGGCTCCTTGTTGGTGTACGTAAACTTATTGTATTAAGAGAAAGGGGCGGATTCATATTCTTCAATAAAAAATCCGTCCCCTTTGGTGTTTGTCCCCTTTGACTCTGGACTTTGCTAGAAATTGTTTGGCTACCTGTTCTGTAATGTCTTCATTCCAGTGGGAGTCTTCGCTTTGTCCTAATCAGTAGTATAGTCATTGGAAAGGGGATAAATATATTTTCTATATCGAGAGGAGAAAAATAAATCTGTCTGCATTTGAATGTTATTTGTATTTTTCTTGCGATGCCTTCAGTGTGGCCTCTAGATGCAACTTTTCTGTAAGTTTTTGTGTTTGACACCACTCCATGATGCACTCCACGGCCTCGTGAAAGGGCAGCGAAACGTGGCTCTCCATGAATTCAAATGCAATACCATCCTCTAGATACTCTGGAATGTTATCTAGATCATCATCAGAACTGATGTATATCCCAGACATCTCAATTCCAAATCCTTGTGACTGGAGGAGGCTTTCCAGTGCTTTTGGAAGAAAGCTAGAGTTGTTCAGTGATGAGGAATCCAAGAGGTCAAGTAAACAATTGTGAATTGTGTTTTTTTGATCCGTGGTCAGCGTATTCATAGTCATGTCATCACTTCATTGAGGGGTGAAAGTTTGTGACAGTTGTTAGTGTTTCATCTAAATATATTCGAAATTTTATACCGTTGTGAGTAAAAATAAATCTGTCCCCTTTGTCTGGTCCCCTTTGTCTGTCCCCTTTGTCTTCTCCTTTGTCTTCATTTTTGTTAAGTTCAGTCTAGCGGGTACTCGCATGTCCATGGGGGTGTAAATAGCTCGGGGTTTATGTTGTTTTCATAAAGAAATGAGTTTATTTCTTCCTCTGTTTCCATGGTTTTGCACTTTGTGATTGTTGTGTCGTTGGCGCCAATGCTGTCTCTTGTTTCGAGAAAGTGGATTGGAAGAGTGAATTCTATAATGACGTATTTAGAGTTTTTTGCATTCTCTAGAAACTTGTAGTAACTCTCTCCAGGGTGTCTATTTTCAAAGTTTAAATGATAAACAGCGTAGATTGCGATCCACTTTCTAAGTGACTCATCCTGCGAAGGTAATTCCTGCGCAATCTCCGTATATGATTTTGCCTCCAAACCCCACCATGTTTTTCTAAGGATTGTCTTCTGGAAGCTCATTTTTGTTCTTCAAGTTAACTGGGAAGGGCGCGGATTCATTTTTCAAAGAAAATAAATCTGCCCCCGTTTTGATATTTATTCGTCCCCTTTGGTTTTTGGTTATTCTGGGGCGTTCAAGTAAGCGGATGGGCCGCAAAGTAGCGGATGTTTAGTAGTGAATTCAATTAATGAATTTTCACTGGATGCAATTACTCTGAATTTTTGTTCGTTGGATGTGATTTTGATTGTCATTTTTTCATGGGTGGGAATGTTTTTTATTAAAAGGTCTTCGATGTTGCTGCAATTTAAACCTATGCGGCAGGTGTTAAATCCAGATTGCTTCCATTTGGCTGGCGGTGCATCTGGGTAATCTGGAATATCAAACTCCATTATTATAACTGGTCTACTGTTGTCAATATTTATGGAGAACAGTTCTATCTCCCCGATTGGGATGGGTGAGGTGAATACCTTGTTAAAAAAAGTGCTTCCGTCTAATTCGTTCCAGGAATTCATTTTTTTTCCTTGAAATAATAGTGATCTCTTGCACCAGGAACCTTGCCTGTTCTCGTATTTTCAATTGGCCTGAGATTGAAGTGTGTTGTTTGGTCACCTTTATTTCCCGGCTCATTATACTGATGCCCTGCTGAGTGATCTTGGATGACTACTTTGGAGCCATCAGCACGTGTGAATTGATATTCTCTAGTAAGAACTGGTTTCCCATCACTGTTTAAGATGCTCTCTCCAGACTTGTCCGTCATTCGCACGTACTTGTATTGTTGTGTTTTTCCTGTCGTAGGGTCAAATACTGGGTCAGGGTTTTGCGATCTTGGAATCCCAGCCTCTGATTTTGCCTGCCTAAAGGCGCCGCTACGAGAAAGTTCTGGTGGTGAAGGCTCACTCTGTTTGCTTTCTACTGGATTATCTTTTTTTCCAGGGCAATTAGAACTCAATCCCAACGGATCCACCCACCCCGTAGGGTTAGGCACGTACTGGTAGTTATTCAACCCACCAGCAAGCTTGATCGGATCCGGAGTCAGAAAACGCCCAGTCCCCGGATTGTAGTAGCGATGCCGGTTGTAGTGTAGGCCCGTCTCTGCATCGAAATACTGACCCTGGAATCGCAACGGGTTGTCGATTTCACTGACATCCAGTGCCGCGAGGTTGCCGTACGCACGGTACTTCGCGGACCACATGATTTCACCGCTGTAGTCGGTGAGTTCCTGCGGTGTGCCCAGATGATCGAGTTGGTAGTAGAACGGCGTTGCCTTGCGCGGGCCTTCGCCGTCGAGCATGGCCAGCGGGCGGAAGCTGCCGGGTTCGTAGATGTAGGTGCGATAACGGCTATCGCCGCTTTCGGCGATCAGGCGTTCGCCTTGCCACAGGAACTCAGTGGTGTGACCGTCGACATTTTTTTCGATTCGGCGACCGAAGGCGTCGTATTTGTAAGACGCGGTGCTGCCACCCGGCAGGCTGACGCCGATCAGTCGATGCTGGCAGTCGTAGCGATATTCGGTGACGAGTTTCTGTCCGGTGCCACGGCGTTCGCGGATCAGGTTGCCATAGGCGTCGTAGTCGTAGTGGCGGTCACCCTGCATCAGCAGGCGGTTGCCTTTGACGTTGGCGAGGTTGGCTGTGCCTTCGTTGTTCTGGCCGAGCAGGTTACCCGCTGGATCGTGGGCGAAGCTCTCCGGCGTAGCGCCACGAACGCTGATCAAGCGATCGAGCGGGTCGTAGTGGTAGCTGCGGCTGCCTTTGCGGCTGTCGTCGATGCCGGCGAGGTTGCCGTTGGCGTCGTAGTTATAGCGGCGCTGGAACAGGTTTTTTTCACGCTGGCTGACACTGTGCGCTTGCAGGCGACCTTGTTCGTCGTATTGGTATTGGCTGAGCAACAGGCCTTGCTGGCGCTGCTGTTCGCGACCGGCGCTGAATTGGTGGCTGGTCAGGCGTGAGCCGTTGAGGTCGATGCTGCTCAGACGTCCGCCGTACAAGTGGCGGTAGTCGAGTGTGCTGCCGTCGGGGAGCCGGCAGTGACTCAGTTGTCCGACGCTGTCATATTCGTAGCGCGTGGTGCCCCATCCCTGATGCTCGGTGATCAGGCGATCCTGCACGTCGTATTCGTAGGCAAGCGGCCAGTGTCCGTCGTCGACATTCACCAAACGGCCCAGGGCATCGTAGCTGTAGTGTATTTCTTCGCCATCGGCGAGGGTTTTCACCAGCAGTCGACCGGCAGCATCGCGCTGATACTCGGTAACCAGTTCGCTGCCGTCATCGCCGAATTCGGTTTTCTTCAGCAACTGGCCGTTGAGGTCGTATTCGTACGCGGTGCGGCGGCCGTCGAAACCGGTTTCCTGCTGGATCAGACCGTTGGCGTAGTAGTCGAGTTTGTAGTGCTCGCCGCGCTCGTTTTCGATTTCAGTGAGTAGCAGGCCGGCGTTGTCGTAGCGATAGCGCAACTGGCTGCCGTCGGGATTGATGCGGCGGCTGACCAGATGCAGGTTGTCGGCGTATTCGTAGCGGGTGATGCGGCCGAGCTCATCGCGTTCGGCGGTGACGCGTCCGTACGGGTTGTAGGTGAAAGCACGGGTGGCGCCGCCGGGGAGGGTGATCTGGGTAAGGCGATCGACGGCGTCCCATTGATAATGGGTGATGGCGCCGAATTCGTCCTGACGCGTGATCTGGCGTCCAAGTGCGTCGTAGCGGTACTTGCGCTGACCACCGTCCGGAAGACGTTCCTCCAGCAACTGACCGAGGCTGTTCCAGCCCAGTTGATGGCGGCTGCCATCAGTATGGTGAATTTCCAGCAGGCGGCCCTGGCGGTCGTAGCTGTAATGGGTTTCGTTGCCCTGAGGGTCGATTTGCCGGGTAATGTCGCCTTGTTGATTGCGGTCGTATTGCCAACGGGCCTTGCCACGTTTGACTTCAATCAGTTGGCCATCGAAATAGTTGTAGTGGGTAGGTTCTTCTTCCGGCGGGATGACAGCCATCAATCGTCCGGCATCGCTGTATTGATACTCGGTAATGGCCCCCATAGGATCTTTTACAGCAACCAGACGCCCTTCATCGTCATAGGCGTTTTGCGTTTCCGCACCATCGGCAGCGGTTTCACTGATCAGGCGTGCATTTTCGTCATGCACGTAAACCTGTTCACTGCCATCGGCGTTGTGAACCGTAACCGTGCCTTTGTCATCCCACTCGTAGCGAGCTTCCAGTTGCGAATAGTTGGCCCAATGACGTACGCAACGGGAGAGTTTGCCTTCACGTTCCCATTCCCAGAAGAAACTGGCGCCACCGGCCAGTTGCCGCTCAAGGATGACGTGCTGATCGTTGTAGCGGTAATGCTCGGTTTCACCTGCGGCATTGGATGCCGAGATCAATTGATTGCGAGCGTTGTAGCGGTAGGTGACTAGGGTCTGAATGGTCAGCCACGGATCCTGGCGTTCACCACGTTCGTCATACTCGGAACGCTGTTGTTGCTGATCCACGGCCATGATATGGCGGTCATCGTAACGCAACAGCAACGCGCGGCCAGCACCGTTATCGATGCGCTGGATCCGCCCCACCAGGTCATAGCTGATATGCACCTGATTTCCGTATGAGTCACTGACCGTCGTCAGGCGGTCTGCGCGGAAATGATAAAAGCGTGGTTTTGCCCCTGCCTGGGTGAGGATCAGTTCACCCGGTGCCTCGCCCAGAAAAATGGCTGCTTGAGCCAGACTGTTGGTGATGGCCGGCCGTTGTTCCGTCGGCATCGGGAAGCGGGTCTGACGGTTTTCGTTATCAGTCCACAGCACGCCCTCATCGTTGATTTGCAGGCGATGGGACAGAGAGTGACTCCAGCCATGGCCCAGACGCCCATCGATTTCAACCGCGCTGCTGCGGTAGAGGCGCGTCCATTCAATCGGCAGCAGACCACCCAATACACCGTCAGTGAGTGTCAGCAATTCCTCGCCGGTAACCATCGATACCGGTTCACCGTTGGTGCAGGTTTTATCGGCGCACTGAGCGGGTTTGTCGGCGGGGTTTTTCGACTGATCAGGTGCGTTGTCTACTTTTTCCTGCTGTTGGACTCGAGTGTTGTTTTCTTTTTTGCCGCGAGCATGGATCTGTGCATCCGTCTCCACGGCCCCACCCGAGACGGGCGGCTTTTTCTTCGGTGGTGTGGCGGTTTCTGCGGGTTTTGGAGGCGCGATTTCGATACTTGCCTTCCGCGCCTGATTGAGTGGCGAGTTGCCGTTGAGCATCAAGGGCTTTGCGGTATCGGCGTGGCCTGTCGCATTCTTTTTGCTGATTTTCATCAGCATCGAGGTGAAGTCTTCGATCAGCTTCATGACCTTGCCGCTGTTTCTTGCGGCATTCAGGCCTTTGGTGCCGATACGGACGGCCAGACCGATCCCGCCCGTCAAGACGATACCGATCAGGATGTTCAGCAGCACTTCCGTGGTCAGTTCCGACAAGACCTCAGTGCAGGTCTGCGGAGGCAGCATCTTGACCCACGCGACGATCGCCGCGACGTAGATCCACATGAGTGGTTCGTCACTGGCAATTAGCAGTGCTGTTTGGATGGCTTCTTTCGAAGCGTTATAGATCTTCTTTATCTGTTCTTCGGTGAAGAATTTTTTGAGTTTCTCGTAGTTTTCCCGAGGATGCGCAACCAAGTCGTAGAGGCTCTTGATGTCCCCCCACAGCCCCATGATTGCCTTGAGGAATCCTTTCCAGGCCGACTCCAGCTGTTGCAATGCCCGTCCACCCATGGATGCATTGGTGTGCGCTTGCCAGAGCGGCAGAAAATCGGTGGTCCACTCGGTTTGCAGCCAGGCGCTCAGATCTCCTATGACGCCTTGATAGGAGTTGAAAAGGCTGTCGATCTGAGCTTTGGTAGGATTGGGGAAGAAAGTGATTTCGTATTGTTGATGCGGTTTGAGGCCTGTGACCTCCAGAATTCCGCTTGGGCCGATCTTGACGTTGATGGCTTGACCGACTTCGTTCTTGCCGTAGAGCTTGCCATCCTCCACCGGCACCAGCCGCACAGGCGTATTGCCGATAGGGACAAAACGCGCAGATTCGAAACTGTGGACCAGCTTCAGTTTGCCGTTGGCAGGGCAGTTGGCATAAAGGGTATTGGCCTTTTTACTGTCCTTGTCTGCGGTGCCGACTTCGTCACCGACCTTGAATTGCTGCTCTGCATCCAGAATGCCGCCGTACCAAGCTTCGGCATGCTCGCGATAATCCTTCAGGCACTTTTTGAAATCGCTGATGATGGCCTGAGCATCAGGCTGTTTTGCATTGAGATTGGCAACAATCTCACCCATCAAAATGCTCATACAGCCACCTCACTTTCCAGATGGGCCTTCAGCAGGCCGGTAAAATTTTCTTCCGTGAGTAGCGTGCGTTTTACGAAGCGCGCCACTTTCTTTTGCAGGTTTGATTCCGGGAACGAGAAGTACAGGTCTGCATGCTCCTCCTGCAACCACTGCATCATGTTGCCGATGATGGTCGACGGGTTTTCGGCCATCAGGCTGTCCAGTAGATCTTTCGGCACCTCCCACCACGGCCAATCCCTCACCTTCGGCACCACCCTCGGTCCGACTTCCAGCGTTCTGCCATTGATCAGATACCGCTCAAACACCGGCAGCACTTCCCCGGCCGTCTCCCCCAGCCCTTCAAGAATCGGATAGATATGCCGTCCATCCCAGAACCGGAAAAACACTTCGGTCCCGTCTGGCATCTTCACCTGGGTCAAACTGCGCAGATGTTCGAAAACTTCGTTGGGTTCGGAGCGGGAGACGGCCAGCCAGCCCCAGTCGAGGGCGTCGGTTTCGGTGATCCAGGGCAGGAACGCTGAGTTGGCCTTGAGTTCGGCGACGTAGGGCATCACCGGTTGCCAGGTGGCGTAGGGCGTGCCGCCCCAAATGGGGATGGCCTGGACGGTGGGTTCGCTTTGGTAGAGGTTCTTGAGTGCGTCGGCATCGCTGGCGGCGCTGACGATCAGGTACAGGCGTTCGTCTTTTTTCAGCGGCTGTTGTGCCAGCCAGTCCTTGGGTGTCAGTCGATTAGATGGCACAGGCACCTGCCTTGCATTTTTCGCATTCTTCACAGAACGGCGCGTTGCGTTTGAGCGTATTGATTTGCGCCGGGGTCAGCACGGCACCGGCCTTGTCGGCGTCGGCCTGTTTCAGCACGCCGGGCAGCAACGGGGCAGCGCCGGAGCCGCCGCCCGGGCCACCGCCGGAGTTGATATTGATCGCCGGCCCGCTCATGGTCACGCCGCCGCCATCGATCTTGATGAAGCTGCCGCCACCGACCAGCGTCAGCTCAGCCCCGGCCTCCAGCACGACTTTCATGCCGCTGCTCAGGTGGATTTCCTGCCCCGCGTCGATGAATTGCCCCGTGCCGATCTTGATGTGCTGGTTCACGCCCACGGTCAGATGGTCGTTGGCGCGGGCTTCGACTTTGCGGTCTTCGTAGACGGTGTGGTGTTCCTCGGCCTTGAATTCCGTGTAGCTGTTCTTTTCCACGACGTCGTGGCGTTCGTTGCCGACGCGGATTTTCTGGTCGTGTTCGATGTTCTCGTCCCAGTCGCGCTGGGCGTGCAGGAAGATCTGTTCCTGGCCTTTCTTGTCTTCGATGCGCAGTTCGTTGAAGCCGCCGCCACCCATGGAGCTCAGGGTCTTGAAGGTGGTGCGGGTCTTGTTCGCCGGCAGGGCATAGGGGACGGTGTTTTCCTTGTGGTACAGGCAGCCGCTGATCAGAGGCTGGTCGGGGTCGCCTTCGAGGAAGGTGACCAGCACTTCCATGCCGATGCGCGGGATGGCGATGCCGCCGTACTGGGCGCCGGCCCAGGCAGACGACACGCGCAGCCAGCAACTGGTCTTGTCGTCGGCCTGGCCTTCGCGGTCCCAGTGGAACTGGACTTTCACGCGGCCGTATTCGTCGCAGTGGATCTCTTCACCTTTCGGGCCGGTGACCACGGCGCTCTGGCTGCCAAGGATGCGCGGTTTCGGGTGGCGCAGGGGCGGGCGGTTGGGCACGTCCCACGGGGTGGCCTGAAAGCGGTTGCGGTAGCCCTGATGGAAATCGTCTTTAAGCGCCGTGGTGTCGCTGGTGACCGACTCTTCCAGCACCTGCGGCTGCTTGCCTTCGTGGTGGACTTCGGTGAGCAGCCACAGATCATTCCACTTGGCTTTCGGGTGTTCTTTCAGCGCGAGGAAATGGCCGCTGACCAGCAACGGCTGATCACTACGCCCCTCGGCGAGCTGGAAGTCGCTGCGATGACGTTCGAGGGCGCGTTTGGCCAAATGCTTGCCGCGCTCGCGGTCGATGAAGCGGCCCGGGTAGTCGTAATCCTCGAGGTCGGGCAGAGCGTCGCCGCGGTTTTCGCTTTCCAGCGTCAGGCGCGGTTTTTCGAAGTCGTAATCGCGGCGGGTGGTGCGACTGGTGCGGGTTTCCAGGCGCAGGTCGAAGCGCTTGATCACCGGGTCGCTGGCGACCATGCCGGAGTCCTGCTGATAGGCCACCGGCGGCAGTTTTTTAAACACCGTCTGGTCATCGCCGAACACCAGTTTGTGCGCCGTGGCGCTGTGCTGGAAGTGGTAGTGAATGCCTTCTTCTTCACACAGGCGCTGGATGAAATGCAGGTCCGATTCGTCGTACTGCACGCAGTAGATACGCTCGGGGTAGATCGAACCGGTCTGGAATTCATAGGCATTGCTCTGGATGCCATGTTCCTCGAGGACCTTGCCGATGATTTTCGGCACGCTGAGGTTCTGGAAGATCCGCTGGTTGATGCGGTGTGCCAGATACGCCAGTTGCGGGCGCAGGGTCACGGAGTAGCGCGTCAGGCGTTTGCCGGAGTCGCCTTGCGCGGCGCGGTAGATCAGGCCGTGGATGCCGCTGCCGTCGGGCGACAGCTGCAAAAAAGCCGGCTTGTGCAGCAGGGTTTCGAGGTCCAGCGACGGCTGCTCACTGACCAGCTCCACCTCGAAGGCAAACGGCTGGCTGATGGCTTCCCGACCGGTGAGGGTAAACACCTGGAAATCGGCGGAAAGCCCTTCGATGGTCAGGGCAAAGTGGGTTTCATTGGCCGGCGCGAACATCCCTTGTTCCTCGTGCTGTACAGCGGCGCCCGTCGACCGGAAAAACCGGTCAACGCACGCGAAATTCTGGAGGGGCGTAAACAACATCGACCAGCAGAGCTGGCCGATGCTTGAAACGATCAGCCGTAATTAAACGACTGGAGCACGCCAGTCATCGGAACCCGAAGTACCGGATACTTCGTGGGTCCAGGTGATTTTGCGGTAGGTGAACTGCACTTCTTCCAGGTGGGTGAAGTGCGCGTTGCCTGGATCCTGGCAGTTGTGCATTTTGTTGTTGATGGCGACGATGATCGCGTCTTCCAGTTTGGTGGTGTAGTAGTGCTCTTGGGTACCTTGAGCCGAAGTGCGGTACCACTGGATAACGATTTCGCTCATGCGCTCGCCGGAGGTCAGAGCGGCTTGCAGCAGAGGCGAAGCCTTGTCGTAGACCTTGGTGATCACAACTGGCTTGTGAACGCGCTGACCGGTTGGCTGACCGGATTGCGGGTCACGCGGGATGATCACGTCGTGGGTGAAAGCCTGAACCATGACCTGGTCTTCGTGGCCTTCCTGGTAGGTGTTGCCAACGGAGTCGGCGGTGAAAGCGCCGGCAGTGATCAGGCCTTGTTTTTCGCCGGTAACCGACATGTACGCTGGTGTTGCCATGGGAGGTGCTCCTTGCGGATAAAGTTAGGGTGCCCGGGAGGCGAAATCGCCCGGTGGGTGCCTGACTGTTATCAAGGAGCGTGCCAGTTTTTTAGAAGCCTTATAAATCAACGGGTTGGAGCTGATTGGTGCCGGTTTTGACGAAAGCGGGCGGGGATTAAGGCAAAAAGTGCGCAAGAAGTTGCGCAGTGCTGCGCAACTTCTTGCGCACTTGGCTGGAGGCCTCGTAGCGCAAGGGTTTCAGAGGTTTTGTAGGAAGTTTAATACGGAGAACTGCGCAACTTCTTGCGCAGTATGGCTAATCGCCGCGTTATCGAGTCAACACCGCGAGGCAGTCCTCAATCGAGCGTTGCTGCGTCTCGGCATACAACCTCAATTCATCAATGGTCGAACGCCCCAGCGCCTGCTCGAACGCCTGTCGGTTGGAATGCTCGCCATAGTGCGTCTGCGCCGCATCCCCCAGGTTCGACTGAAAAATCCCTGCCGCACTGACTGGCAGGAAATCTTCGTACACCAGCGGTTCGGCTTTCACATAGCCGTCGCGTAATAACCCTTGCAGCGTTACATCTGCGGGACGACCTACTTTGTCTGTCGGGAAGTAACGGAAGTACGCCAATTCCTGCTCGCGCATGCCCTCGAGGCTGTCAGGGAATTCGCTGAAATGCTGCGCCATCAGCGCGTTGTAGCGTGAGGCGTTGGCTTCGTTGGGGAAATCCCCCAGTTCATCGCGCGCCGCATTCAGCAGGCGGTCGTACAGCGCCCGGCCCTTGGGGGTCAGCGCTGCGCCGCGTTGCTCGATTTCGCCGAAGCGGGCGCTGTGACTGCCGCGGGTTTGCGTCTGGTCGGTGAAGGCGATTGGCTCGTCCAGCGCCTTGAAGCTGGTCTGACGCAACAGAATCGGATGTTGCCGGCGCGGTGGGCCTTCGATCACCGCTTTGGGCGTAATGCCATGCAGCGGCATCTGCGCCTGAACAATGTCAATGTCCAGCGTGCGCGGGGTCAAGTGGTTAATATGCGGGCCCTTGAATGCAACGACATCGGCGATCAGACGATGCTGGGCGCTGAGGGTCTGGTACTGCGCGGCGGTGACGGTAGCGCTGTGGTGCCAGCGAAACGTCTCCAGCGCTTGCAGGACAAATTCCCCGGCCTCGGCTTCATTCAGGCCACCAGCAGACTCGGCCTGTTCGATCAGCTTTAGCGCCGCCGAGGTGAAGATCGAACGCTTATCCAGCACCGATGCAGCAAAGGCTCGCAACTCGGGGTCTTCAATCAATTCCAGTCGCAGCAACGAAGTGAACACCCGGAACGGGCTGACCTGCAGCGCCTCTTCATGCACCGCACGGAATGCCGTGGAATGTACCGGCACCCCGGCGGGCGTCAGGTCGTAATAACCCACCGGCTGCATGCCCATCACTGCAAACAGGCGGGCGAGGGTGGCCAGTTCAGCAGCGGTGCCGACGCGGATCGCACCGTGGCGTTCCATGTCCAGCCGTTCGATTTCGCCCGTGCTTTGCAGTTGATTGGCGACTTGCGGCTCGCGTGCCAGCACGTCGCGATTGGTCTGTTCCACCAATTCCATTAACGCGCCGTACAGCGGCACTTCTTCGCGGTACATGTCGGACATCGCTTTGGAGAAGCGTTGGCGGATCAGGTCGGGGCTGACGAAAGGCTGCACGGTCATGAAAAAAATTCCTGGCACGGTCACGTAAAGGATGTCGGAAAAGATCGCAGCCTTCGCCGACGCGGGCAAACGAAGAATCCTACGGACTTCATTCTGCCAACGACTGACCGTTTACCTGTCCTGACGTGAATGCTCCCCCAGAAACTCCTGGTACAGACGCGCTGTGTTCGAGGGCTGCTCGACCATCGGCATATGCCCGACGCCATCCCACACATCCACCCTCAGATTGGCGATGCCCTTGCTCCACACCGGCACACTGCTGACATCGATCAACCGGTCCTTGCGGCCCCAGAGCAGCAACGCCGGGCATTTGATGTCCGGCAACTTCGGTTCCATCGGCGGGCTGGCGCGAAAATCGCGGAAGATCTCTTCCAGTTCGTCTCGCTGTTGCTCGTAGCGCTGGGCAATGGCGTCGAGTACCAGACCCGGCACCCACGGTGGCGAGGCCATGGTCATGGCATAGAAACGTCGGAATTCTTCCCGGGAGTTGATGAGGAACGGATTGTGCCCACGAGCCAGGTGACGCTCCATGTCGCTGGCCTCGGGCGCAGTGACGCCCGCCGGGTCGATCAGCGCCACCGAAGCGATGCGGTCAGGGTAGGTCGCCGCCAGCCACGCGGCGATGTAGCCGCCCATCGAGTTGCCGATCACGTGGACCTTCTCGACGCCGCAGACGTCGAGCAACTGGATCATGCGCTTGGCTTGCACCGGAATGTCATAGCCACCGCCGGCCTTGAAGCCGGTTTCGCCGTGGCCGGCCAGGTCCGGGATGATCACTCGGTACTGGCCGACAAAATGCCGGGCGAAGCGCAACCACAGGTTTTTTTCGGCGCTGTAGCCGTGCAGCATCAAAATGCTGCTCGACGCTTCATAAGGCCCGCCTTGCCAGGTCGACACAGTCATTTCGGTAATCGGCACTTCAATCTTGTGCAACCGGTACAGCCTGGCCTCCAGGGCCGCACTCAGATCGTAGAGCCAGTGGCCGACCGCCGGATAACTCAACCAGCTCCAGGCCACGAAAACCGCGAGGGCGACAAACAGCAAAAGCATCGTGGATCTTCCTTGTTCAAGACAGAATGTGGTCGGCCGGTTTCAGCGCCCGGGTCAATCGGTGGTAGCTGAAACTGAAGCCGGGAAACATCGCGATCACATGACCGCTCCTGCTTTGATACCAACTGTGGCAGCCGCCGGTTTTCCAGACCGTGCGCTCCATTTCCCGGTGAATCATCTGAGTGTAGGTACGTTCCGCTTCGGGGCGAACTTCGATGCTGCGCAGACCTTTGGCCTGCAAGGTGCGGATGCAGTCGAGGATGTAGTTCATCTGCGATTCGATGATGAACAGCGCCGACGTATGCCCGATGCCGGTGTTCGGCCCGGTGACGATAAACAGGTTGGGAAAGTCCGGCAGGCTGGTGCCGAGGTAGGCGCGTGGGTATTGCGCCCAGACATCGCGCAGTTGCACGGCGTTTTTTCCCCTGACCGGATAGGAAATCACGCCGTCGGTGGCGTCGTAACCGGTCGACCAGACAATCAGATCGACGTCGATGTGCTGGCCGTCCGTGGTGACGATGCCGGTTTCGTCGAGGCTGGCGATACCCTGTTCGCGGCTGTGTAACGTGACGTTGGGTCGGGTCAGCGCCGGGTAGTAGGTGCTGGAGAGCAACACCCGTTTGCAGCCGATGGTGAAGTCCGGTGTCAGTTTTTTCCGCAACTGGGGATCAGTCACCTGGCGTTCAAGAAACTTCAGGGCCTGGCGTTGCACCATGTGAATCGCCGGTTTCGAATACTTGAAGGCGATGACCCGGGTTTCGAATTGCCAGTAAATCATCCAGCGCAGCAGTTTGTAGGCGGGTTTCAGACCCAGCAGCCAACGCTGGAATCGCCCGAACGTGCGGTCGGCGCGGGGCAGCACCCAGTGCGCTGTACGCTGAAACACGTGCATCCGGGCGACCTTCGGTGCAATTGCCGGAATCACTTGGGCCGCACTGGCACCGCTGCCGACAATCGCTACCCGTTTACCGTGATAGTCATAGCTGTGATCCCAATTGTTTGTATGAAAGGTCCTGCCCTGAAAGCGATCCTGACCGGGGAAGTGTGGGATGACCGGTTGGCTCAACGGCCCGGTGGCATTGATCAGGAACTGCGCATAAAAAGTGCCTTTCGCGCCGGTATGGACGGCCCAGCGTTTTTCGGCATCGTCCCACTCGACACATTCGACGTTGGCCTGCAACTCCACCCGGTCGCGCAGGCCGAAGCGTTCGACCACATGATCGGTGTAGCGGTGCAGTTCGGCTTGTTCAGCGAACATCCGGGTCCAGCGGTAAGGTGCAAACGACAAGGAATACAGCGGCGACGGCACATCCACCGCTGCACCGGGGTAAGTGTTCTGGCACCAGGTGCCGCCGAAGAAGTCCCGGCGTTCCAGCAAGCGAAAGTCGTCGATACCGGCCTTGAGCAGATTGACCGCCGCGCACTGGCCGCCAAAACCGCTGCCGATGATCAGCACTTGGTAGGTTTGCATGCGCCTCCTTCTTAGAGTCTTTTTTCCATTTTCTTCCTTTCATGTATAGCCAATCATTTGCCCGCCGTGTGTCGCCGATGACGGGGCATTCGGCCCGCTGGCCGGTGATGGCTATTTAACGTTGCCCTGTTAGACTCCCAGCACATACGGTCTGCGGTCTGCGCAGTGCCGTCGAGTGGTCGAGGCCCCTATGGGAAGATCGGGAGGAAAAGGACTTTCACTGGCCAGGAGGCTCTATACATCGCGAACCCTCGGGCTGGTCCTGGGGCTATTGTGCGTGAGCGTCGCGATGTACCCACTCGTCCCGCCGACCTGGGTCTGGGCGCTGATGCTGTTCAACGGCCTGGTCTGGCCGCACCTTGCGTATCAATGGGCCCGCCGGGCCAAGGTTCCCTATCACGCCGAACACCGTAACCTGTTGATCGACGCTTTCCTCGGTGGCTTCTGGGTCGCCGCCATGCACTTCAATCCCTTGCCCAGTGCCATGACCATTTCGATGATGGCGATGAACAACGTCGCCATCGGCGGCCTGCGTTTTCTGGTGGCAGGGGCGGCGGCACAGTTGCTTGGCGTCGGTGTCGGGCTGGTGGTATTTGCGCCCGCGTTCGTCCCGATGACCACACCGGCGCAACTCTATGCCTGTCTGCCGCTGCTGATGCTGTATCCGCTGGCGCTGGGCTGGATCTGCTTTCGCCAGGCCTACACCCTCGGCCTGCATAAACGTGAACTGCTGACCCTGAGCCGCACCGACAGCCTCACCGGTCTGCTCAATCACGGCGCCTGGAAGGATCAACTGGAAATCCAGTTTGAACGCTGCAAACGTCAGCAGACCGGCGCGACGATTGCGCTGATCGACATCGATCACTTCAAGGCGATCAATGACACCTACGGCCACGTGGCCGGCGATCTCGTCCTGCGTCAGTTGAGCAAGATGCTCAAGCAGAACCTGCGCATGGCCGATGTGGCGGGGCGCTACGGCGGCGATGAGTTTTGCGTGATGTTGCCGGACTTGCCGCTGTTTAACGCGGCGCAGGCGATGGAAGCGTTGCGTGAGCGTTTTTCCTTTCTGGTGTACGAACAGAACCCGGCGCTGAAAGTCAGCCTGAGCATCGGTCTGGCGGCGCTCGATCCCGCCCACGGTGATGCGACACGATGGCTGGATGACGCCGATCAGGCGCTGTACGAGGCCAAGGCCGGCGGGCGTAACCGGGTGATTTGCTGCAGCGACGACAAGCCACGGCGCCAGGTATTCGATTCGGTCTGAACGGATCGGGTGTCGCATCCGGGATAGAGCCTTGGGGGTATGTGAGGTACGGTTCAGTACCCGACACGAAACAAGGATTGATTCATGACGTTCAAATTCCCCCGTTCCCTGCTGGCCGCCGGTCTCGGTCTGACCCTCTCTTTCACCACCGCAGGCGCCTTCGCCGAACCGCACAAACAAGTGCTGGCCGACGCCGAGCAATACAAATCCGAAGCCCTGAAACTGCTGGAACGCCTGGTCAATATCGACTCCGGTTCCGGCGATGAAAAAGGCCTCAGACAAGTCAGCGAAATCGCCATCGATGAGCTGAAAAAGCTCGGCGCCACCATCGAACTGGTGCCCAACTCCCCGGAAAAGACCAACCATGTACTCGCCTCGCTCAAAGGCACCGGCAAGGCGAAGATCCTGCTGATGGCGCATATGGACACGGTGTTCAAGGAGGGCTCCGCTGCCGAGCGACCGTTCCACATCAAGGACGGTCGCGCTTACGGGCCGGGGGTGATGGACGACAAGGGCGGGATCGTCGCCGGCATCTACGCGCTGAAAATCCTCAAGAACCTCGACTTCAAGGATTACGCGCAAATCACTTTTCTGCTCGATGCCAGTGAAGAAACCGGCTCGGACGTCGCCACTGACCTGATCAAGAAAACCGCCAGGCTGCACGACGTGACGCTCAATCTCGAGCCGGGCCGTCCGGCAGATGGGCTGGTGGTGTGGCGCAAGGGCAGCGCCACCGCACTGGTCGAGGTCAAGGGCAAGGCTGCCCACGCCGGTGTCGCGCCGGAACTGGGACGCAACGCGGCGATGGAAGCGGCGCATCAGATCCTGCAACTGGGCAAGCTCGGCGATGAAGCCAGGAAAACCACCATCAACTTCACCGTGCTCAAGGCGGGTGATCGCACCAACGTGATCCCGGATCAGGCCACGGCCAAGGCTGACGTGCGGGCGGCAGTGCCGGAAGAGTTCGACCGGATCGAGAAGGATCTGGCGCGGGTGTCTCAGGACAAGCTGATTCCTGACACCGAAGTGAAGACTTCATTGCAACGCGGCCTGCCACCGATGCCGCAGACGGCGGAGTCGGATCGTTTGATGGCGATGGCTCAAGGGATCTACGGCGAGATCGGCCGCAAGTTGACTGAAGAAGGCAGCGGCGGGGCGGCGGATGCGAGCCTGTCGGCCGGGGTGGGTACGCCGACGCTGGATGGGTTCGGGATTGTTGGCGGCAACATTCACACGCCGGAGGAATATGCGGAGGTGGAAAGCGTTGCGCCGCGGATTTATCTGTTGTCGCGGATGATTATGGAGTTGGCGAAACAGTAACGGCAGCTAGCGGTTTTGCGGCGGGCGCCATGCGAGTGGGACTCGTAATGGCGTCGGGCCGCTCTGCCTCTTTGTCGCGTGTTGCGAGGTTACTCTTTGACGCTCATGTATTCCTTGGCCCAGAGGATGTATTCCTCAGGCTGGGTGTAGGTGTGGGTCAGCTCGGTGGCGCTCAGGTCCGAGGCCTGGGTGAAGATCTGGCGTTGTTCGCGCAGGCTGTCGTAAGTCGCCTTGATCGCCGCGAAGTAGGCACCGTGGCCGTCGATGGTTACTCGCACACCCAGTTCGGCCAGGCGTTTGTCGTCGCGCAGCGCCGGGTTGCCGTAGGTCACCAGCATCAGCGGCACGGTCAGGTGTTCGGCGATCTGCTCGAGCTGATCGAAGTCCTGAATCCCGACCATGCAGATACCATCAGCGCCAGCGGCCTGGTACTGCTTGGTGCGGCTGATGATTTCCTGATTCGGCAGGATGCCGGCGTTGGTTCGGGCGATGATCGCCATTTCCGAATCGACCCGGGCTTCCAGTGCCGCACGGATCTTGCCGACGCCTTCGGCGACGGTGATCAGGTCGGTGGATTTACGGCCAAATTGTGCTGGCAGCAGGGTGTCTTCAATGGTCAGCGCAGCGACGCCGGCGCGTTCCAGTTCGACGATGGTGCGCATCACGTTCAGCGCGTTGCCGTAACCGTGGTCGGCGTCGGCGATCACTGGCAATTGGGCGACGCGGCCGATGCGGGTGGCCTGTTCAGCGAATTCGCTGAGGGTGATCAGGGCAAAGTCCGGAGCGCCCAGAACCTGCAACGAGGCGACCGAGCCGCCGAGAATCCCTACTTCAAAACCCAGGTCAGCGGCGATGCGGGCGGACATCGGATCGAACACCGAGGCGGTGTGATAGCAGGTGTCGGAAGCCAGCAACTGACGGAAGTTACGGCGCAAATCTTGATGAGAAAGCCTGGTCATACGAGTTCCACCAATACAAAGGAATGGAAAGGCTTGAGCAAAGGTGTCAACGCCGAAGGTGAAAAGGCTATCACGCCAATGGGTCAAGGATCATGACGAATTAACGAGGAAGTTAACCAGGAAAAACCTGTTCAGGCTTTCTTGCTGCAGGCAGAGGCGCTCAGGCCGCCACTGCCTGCAGCTGTTGATTGGGCAGCGGCACCGCCCGTACGGAGTTGCCCGGCTGCAATTGCAGGCGTTTGGCGGTGAGGCGGTCAACCACCAGATTGCTGCCGACCCGGCGTCCCGGAGCGACGGTAATGCGGCAGTTTTCCAGACGCCGGTTGTGGATCAGCCACAGCGGTGCCTGTTCGTCCGGCGTGCCGATGCTCAGGGTCAGTTCCAGGCTGTCACGCACGGTGCGGATGCTGCCGATCGGTGCTTCGATCACCGGGCCGCCGTCGAAGATGTCGATGTAGCCTTTATGGGCGAAGCCCTCGGACTGGAGAATTTTCAGTGCCGGTTCGGTGTTGGGGTGGGCCTGACCGATCACGGCCTGGGCCTGTTCGGTGAGCAGGCAGGTGTACAGCGGCTGACGCGGCATCAGTTCGGCGATGAAGGCCTTGTTGCCCAGCCCGGACAGGTGGTCGGCATGGCTGAAGTCCATCTGGAAGAAGTGCCGCCCAAGGCTGTCCCAGAACGGCGAACAGCCTCGTTCGTCGGCAGTGCCGCGCAGTTCGGCGATCATTTTCTCGCCGAACAGGTGCGGGAATTCGGCGACAAACAGCAAGCGCCCCAGCGACAGCAGACGTCCATTGCTGCCGTGGCGCTGGTCGTGGCGCAGGAACAGCGAGCACAGCTCCGATTGGCCGGTCAGTTCATTGTTGAGGAACAGCGTCGGGATCTGCCGCTGAATGCCCAGGTCCGGCGCCGAGCTGACCGTCAGCCCGACCCGATAGTTGTACCAGGGCTCGCGCAGGCCGACAGCCCCGGCCAGGGCACTGACGCCGACCACTCGCTGTTCGTCGTCTTCAAGCACGAACAGGTAATCGGCATCGGCCCGCTCGACCTGCTCGGCGAAGGTGCGCTGTGCCCAGCGTACCCGGTGGGCCAGGCGATCTTCATTGGCGGGCAGGGTGGTGAACCCCGGCCCGGCCTGTAGCACCAGTGTCATCAATGCAGGCAGGTCGCTGACTTGAACCGGACGGACAATCATGCTGCAACTCCTTTTGCGCGCCTGCTCGGGCACTGTCGTTGGGTAGAGGCGCGGTTCACAGGGCGATCACCCGGATCGTGCCGCCAGCGCGGACGTTGAGTGCCGCGCACAGGGCTGGGTCCAGTGCCAGGGGCTGATCGGGCTGGTAATCCAGCTCGGCGACCACCGCCCGAAAGCCATGCAGAGCATCGTTGCTCACCAGATAGTGGCCGCGTGCATCGATCAGGGGAGCTTCCTGAACCGTAGCGGTCTGGCTTTGCGCGATCGAACGGATGTTGGCGGTGCGTGCATACAAGGTCGGGCCCGCATCGAACAGATCGATGTAGCTGTTGGTTTCAAAACCCTCGCGCTCAAGAATGTCGAAGGCTTCCTGGCCGTCCGGGTGGACGCGGCCGATGCAGTCCTGCGCCGCCTGCGGCAGCATCGGCACGTAGATCGGGTATTGCGGCATCAGTTCGGCGAGAAACGTACGGCTCTGCAAGCCGCACAGGCGTTCGGCCTCGACGTAGGGCAGGTCGAAGAAATGTTTGCCCAGCGCATCCCAGAACGGTGAATGCCCTTGCTCGTCGCTGTAGCCGACGATTTCGGTAATCACCGCTTCGGCAAATCGCGGCGCGTGGGCGGCGATGAACAGCAGGCGTGCCCGCGAAAGCAATTCGGAAAACGGCGTGCGGACCAGCGCTTCATCGATGTGAAAACCGCGCAGCAGCGTATGTCCGCTCAGGTCGTGGCACAGCGACAGTGCCGGCACGCCGTGTTCGATGTTCAGCTCTCGCGAAGCACTGGTGAAGTGGCGGTTGCGCAGGCTGTAGAACGGTTCGTCGTGGCCGGCGGTGGCGAGAATTTCGGAGCATCCGACCAGGCGGCGGCTGTCCAGGTCTTCCAGCACGAAGAAGTAATTCTCCGGGCCCTGGACCGCCGCATCGCTGTCAAACGAGGCGCAGGACGCTGCGATTTTTTCGCCCAGACGCTCGCTGTCGTCCGGCAGGGAGGTGACGCCCACCAGGCTGTCGCGCGCCAATTGTTGCAATTGAGGCAGGTCGTTTGGCTCGACTGGACGTAAGACCAGCATGGATGCACTCCTGTATCAAAAAGGTTCGGCCCATTCGCCGAACCTGACTATCACTGTCGGTTTCCACGCGTTAAAGCGGCGGTCGCCTGATTTGTTGTCAGACGCCGCCCTTTTTCTTGTCAGCCATTGCTCGGGTCGGGCAGCGCGGTACTGGCGCCGAGTTTGTTCAGGAAGAACAGATACACCAGACCCAGGGCGATCCAGATCAGGCCGAGTTTTTGTGCATCGACGCCCATGTTGTACATGATGGCCGCGACGATGATGAAGCCGATCACCGGGCAGATCAGGTGACGAATCACCTGGCCGGACTTCTGCCGGCGCCAGTAGTAATTGATCACGGTCAGGTGCAGCAGCATGAAGCCGCTCAGGGCGCCGAAGTTGACCAGCGAAGTCAGGGTGTCCACCGAATTGATGAACAGGTAGCAGATCACCAGCGACAGCACCGCCACCAGATAAATGCTCAGGTAAGGCGTGTTGTGTTTCGGGTGGACCTTGGCCAGCACCTTCGGCAACTTGCCGTCGCGGGCCATGCCGAACAGCAGGCGCGAGACCGCCGCTTGCGAAGTGATCGCTACCGCCACGCCCCAGGCCAGGGCCGTGGCCACGCCGGTCAAAGTCGCCAGCCAGCTGCCGGCGGCCATTTCGGCGATTTCATAGAACGCGGTGTCGGCGGACTTGAAGCCCATGCCGGCGGCCAGATCGGTGGCGATCCAGGTCTGTACGACGAAAATTGCGCCCATCACTACCAGAGTAATCAACGCTGCTTTGCCGACGCTGCGGCCCGGATCACCCTTGATCTCTTCGGCGAGGGTGGAGATTGCATCGAAGCCGAGGAACGACAGCACCGCAATCGACACCGCTTGCATCAGCAAGGCGAAGTTGAAGGTTTCCGGGTGATACAGCGGCGCGAGGGTCAACTGACCGTTGCCGCCACCGTTGTGCAGGGCGTTCCAGGCGTAGAACAGGAAAATCCCCAGCACCACGAGCTGCGCCAGCAGGAACAGGATGTTCATGCGGGCGGTGAAGGTAATGCCGCGCAGGTTGACGAAGGTTGCGCTGACCAGGAACGCCAGAATGAAACCGACTTTAGGGATGTCCGGGTACAGGTGGTTGAGCGCCATTGCCGCGTAGACGTAAAGCAGCGGCGGAATCAGCAGGTAATCGAGCAGCATCAGCCAGCCGGCGATGAAGCCGACGTGTTGATTCAGGCCCCGTTGCGCGTAGGAGTACACCGATCCGGCAACCGGAAAGGCCCGCGCCATGCTGCCGTAGCTCAGCGCGGTGAAAACCATTGCCACCATGCCGATGATGTACGCCAGGGGCACCATCCCCGGTGCCTCGGCGTTGACGTAGCCATACACCCCGAACGGGGCAATGGGGATCATGAAGATCATCCCGTACACCACCAGGTCGGTGAGTGTCAGGCTACGTTTCAACTCCTGTTTGTAGCCAAACTCTTCTATTTCCATGAAGCGCAACTCCTTGTCAGCCAATCGTTCGTTTTAGTTGTTATGTCGGTCCGTCGTTTACAGCGTCAGCAGTGGTTACAACAATTCTTACAGCAATGGCGCCAGATAATTCGCCCAGCGGGTCACCGCTTCCGGGCTGCGCAGCAGGTCGTTGCGCACTTCGATCAACACCGATTCCAGGCCTCGCGCATCGCCGTGCACCGGCACGGTCATGTCGCCCAGCGGGTCGATCTTGTACGGCTGGTTACCGGCGACTTTCAGCGGGTGCTTGCCGAGACCGTCGAGCATCTGTCGGGCATAGGCCTTGGCCTGGCCGAACAACACGCCGACTTCCAGCTCGCGCGGCTGGCCGTAGTACACCGGGGTGAAACTGTGAATGCCTACCACGCGTACCGGCCGACCTTCGGCCAGACGTGCATCGATCAGTTGCTGCAGCCGCGTGTGAAACGGCTTGAACAGGCACTGGCGACGGTATTCGCGGGTGGCCTCGTCAAGCTCGCGGTTACCCGGCACCTGATAGATCTCGCTCTGCGCCGGGATGCTGTCGGGTGCATGCCGGGGGCGGTTGAGGTCGATCAGCAGACGCGAATAGTTGGCGCTCAGCAGTGTGGCGCCGATTTTTTCCGACAGTTGCTCGGCCAGTTCCAGCGCACCGATGTCCCAGGCAATGTGTTCGCGCGCCGCGGTGTCATCCAGGCCCAGATTGTTCAGGGCCTCCGGGATGTAGCGGCTGGCGTGTTCGCACACCAGAATCAGCGGGTGCGTCGAATCTTCACGGCTCAGGTTGTAGACCGGTCGGGTGTACAACCCCAACTCGGCGGATTCAGTACAGGCGTGCATAGTGCTCACACAGGTCAGCGGGCGAGAGCTGTTCCGTCAGCGCCAGTTCCTCGGTTTTAAGGGCGAAAAAAGTCTCGAGCAACGCGCTTGGCAGCGCTTCGATCAGCGCTTCACTGCGACGCAGGCAATCCAGTGCCTGGGCCAGGGAGGCGGGCAGGGCAACGATGCCCCGGGCCTTGCGTTGTTCATGGTTGAGTGAATCGGGGATTTCATCGGTGATCGCGTTCAGTGCCAGACGCTGTTCGATGCCCAGACGTCCGGCGATCAGCAGCGCGGCCATTGCCAGATGCGGCGAGGCGGTGGCGTCCATGGCGCGGAATTCCAGGTTGTATTGCTTTGCCACGGGTGTGTTGCCCAGGCTCACGGTCGGGCAAATACGCAGCGCGGCTTCGCGATTTTGCTGGCCGAGGCAGGCGTACGACGCGCTCCAGTGGTGCGGCTGCAAACGCTCGTACGACACCGGCGTCGGTGCCGTGAACGCACACAGCGCCGGCAAATAATGCAGCACGCCCGCCGCCCAGTGCTGGCCGAGGGTCGACAGACCATTGCTGGTGCCGGCGTCGTAGAGCATCGGCTGACCGGCCGGATCGAGCAGGCTGACGTGCAAGTGAACGCCGTTACACACCGCGTCGGCGGCGGTCTTCGGCGCAAAGCTCAGATCCAGGCCCATTTGCCGGGCAATTTCGCGGGTGATCTCGCGCACGTTCACCGCGCGATCCGCCGCCGCCACACCAAGGGTCGGGCGGCAGGTGATTTCGTATTGGTGCTTGCCGTATTCGGGCAGGAACATCTCCGGCTCGACACCTCCGGCGCGCAGCGCGCTGAGCAACCATCCACCGAATTCGGCGCCCTGGCGCTGGGCTTCGAGCGAGAACGCCAGATGTTCGGCAAACCCGGCGTGCAGATTGAATTCGTGTTCGAACGCGGCGTTGACCTGCAAGCCGAGTTCATCGCGATAGCGCTCGACCTCGTTGCGCAACAGAGTGCGCGGGCAGGCTGCCCATGGTCGGCCGTCGGTCTCGCGGATGTCACCGTGAATGAAGTCCAGCGCCGGGGCGGCGGCGTCCGGGCCGTTGCCGACGGTGACGCGGCTGGCCAGATCGGGAATCAGCCGCAAATCGCCATAAGCGCCCCACGGACTGGTCGAAGCGATGATGTCCTGCGGCGTCAGCGCGCTGTTGGCGGGCACCCAGCCACAACCGGCGGCCTGATAGTGCTCCAGCTCATCGGTGGGAAACGAACGGCCTCGAGTGACGCCGATCAGGTCGGTGGTGACGATGGTGGTCATCGGCAACGGCGACAGGCGTTCGGTCATGGCTGCATCTCCTGCAACCGGCCAAGCACGGTGTCGGTGTCGGTGATCCAGCAGTAGCCCTTGATCGCATTCAGGCAAGCGTCGTGGCGCGCTTCGGTGTAGGTCGCGCAGGCGTCGGCCACCAGGGTGACAAGATAGCCACGGTCGGCGGCGTCGCGCACGGCCATGTCCACGCACTGGTCGGTGACGATGCCGGCGATGATCAAGTGGCGGGTTTCGAGGTTGCGCAGCACGTAGTCGATGTTGGTCGAGTTGAAGACCCCGGACGAGGTCTTCGGCAGCACGATTTCGTTTTCCGCAGGCGTCAGTTCAGCGATGACCTGTGCCTGCGGGCTGCCCTTGGGCAGATGCATGTCCGACAGTTTGTGATCCAGCGAGCGGTCGCGGCCATCGGCGGTCAGGCTTTCGATCAGGGTGTGCAGTACGTTCTGCCGGGTGTCGCGGAAGGCGTTGAGCAGCCGAACCTGATTGGGCACCACTTGCGAGCGCGTGCGGTTGAGGAAGTA
This sequence comes from Pseudomonas sp. B26(2017), assembly GCF_002113045.1. NCBI lineage: Bacteria > Pseudomonadati > Pseudomonadota > Gammaproteobacteria > Pseudomonadales > Pseudomonadaceae > Pseudomonas > Pseudomonas sp. B26(2017). The sequence continues at coordinate 107,274 of NZ_NEJJ01000010.1, forward strand.
CGCGGCGTCCGGGCCTTCGAGGTGCGGGTCGAACTGGGGCTCAAGCCAGGCTCGCTGCATGTCCACCAGCAACAGCGCGGTGTGGTCGGTGACAAACGGCAGGTCCCGTGGCGAGCGATGGGGAAGACTGAACATCCTTATTTATCCTCCAGCAAGTGGGTGTCGAAGTCGTTGCGCAGGGCATCGATACCTTCCAGGCGATCGGCCAGGTCCGGGCAGCGCAGGGTCAGGCAAGCGATCAGCGCTTCAACCTGAGCGAGCGCCGGAACCATGGTGTCGAACGGCGAAGCCGACTCCACCGGAGCGCTGATGATCATGTCGGCCAGTTCGCGCAGCGGCGAGGCATAGATGTCGGTGAACAGCACGACGCGGGCGTTGCCGTTTTTCGCGGCGCTGGCCACGCGCAAGGCCTGGGTCTGGTAGCGGCGATAGTCGAAAACCAGCACCACGTCCTGGCGTTGCAGGTCGAACAGGCGATCCGGCAGCTGCGCGTTGTCCTCCAGCGCAAAACAGCCGGGGCGCAGCAGTCGCAAATGGTTGAGCAGGTAGGTCGCCATCAGACTGCTGAAGCGCCCGCCGAAGCAGTAGACCTGATGGCGGGTGTCGAGCAGCCAGTCGGCGAGGATCCGCACGTCTTCCGGTTGGGTCAGGGCTTGGGTTTCGGCCAGCAGGTTATGGCTGTGAGCCAGATAATGGCTCCAGGCATCGTCCTTGTTCTGATGCGAACGCGGCTGCAACAGCGTGCGCGGTGAGCGCAGGCGATGGTCCATATCGCTGAGCAGGGCGTCCTGGAATTCGGCGTATCCGCCGAAGCCGAGCTTTTTAACCAGCCGCACGATGGTCGGATCGCTGACGCCGGCATGTTCGGCCAGGCGCGCCATCGGGCCAAGCCCGTTGCGTGGATACTGATCGAGCAAGGCGCGAACGACTTTGCGCTCCGACGGCGTCAGATCAAGGCCGGGGTCGGTGATCAGGTCTCTTAGAGGGGGCATCCGGGCTCCTGCTGGATGGGGGGGTGTTGAATTCGCTTCATAATCCTTTAAAACAGTATTTATGTAACTGGCGCTACATGTCTAGCGAATTTTTTGGTGTTTAGACCGAGCCCCAAAATGGGGCGGGATGCCCGTAACGCAAGGGTTACACCGCTGTCGATCAGTCTTGTAGTCCATTGCCCATAGTGGTGTCAGACAATTGCACTATCACACTTCAGGCCATCCGGTCGACTTGCTTGGAGCCTCCTGTTTTACGGCACAATTGCCGCTCCATCCGCGATTGCGTTGATGGTTGTCCTGTCTTCCAGCCGAGTGACTCCCCGTGCAGACCACCCGTTTGACATTGATCTGCCATGCCAGAACCGTCGCACAAAAATTGGCGTGTTTTCCTACGAACGAACCTGTTGAAGAAACGGAGTTGGCGTCCTGTTCGCTGGCTTCGCGTTTCGCCATGGCATCTCGTCTGATTTGTGGCCCGGAGCTGCGCAGCCGTCAGACGGCAGCGTGGTTTGGCCATGAAGCGCACGTCGATGAGGCCCTGCGTGATTGCGACTGGGGCCGGTGGCAAGGTCAATCGCTCAAGGACTTGCAACGAAACGAACCCGAGGCCTTGCAAGCGTGGCTCGAAGATCCGCACGCCGCACCCCATGGCGGTGAGTCGGTGGCGCAGCTGCGTGAAAGGGTGGACGCGTGGCTGGTTGCACTGCAAGCCACGCCGGGGCATGTGGTGGCGGTCACTCATCCGTTCGTGATTCGCGCTGCATTGATTCAGGTTGTGCAGGGCGAGGCGTTTCACAGCCTCGATGTCGAACCGCTGGCGGCGGTCGAGCTGCGGTTTGCCGGGCGCTGGCGACTACGCTTGTCCGGCATGAACCTGGAAGGAGCAGAGCAATGAAGCGATTGCTGGTGATCGGCATCGGTGCCGGCAACCCGGACTACATCACGATGCAGGCGGTGAAGGCGCTGAACCGGGTGGACGTGTTTTTCCTGATGGACAAGGGCCAGAGCAAGGACAAGTTGATCGACCTGCGGCGGGAAATCTGCGAGCGCTATATCACCGATCGTACGTACCGTTTCGCCGAAGCCCACAGCCCGGAGCGCGAGCGCGGCGATGTGGACTACAACGCCAGTGTCGATGAGCTGAACCGTGCCAAGCAGCAAACCTTCGAACACCTGATCAATGACGAATTGTCTGACGGGCAGTGCGGCGGTTTTCTGGTGTGGGGCGATCCGGCGCTGTACGACAGCACGATTCGCATCCTGCAGGCGATTCTGGCCTCGGGGCGATGTGCGTTTGAATTCGAAGTCATTCCCGGCATTACCAGCGTTCAGGCCTTGGCGGCACAGCACAAGGTGCCGTTGAACACCATCGGTCGTTCGATTGAAATCACTACCGGCCGGCGCCTGGCAGCGGGGAAGGTGAGTGACACGGACAGTCTGGTGGTGATGCTCGATGCCGAAGATTCCTACCACCACGTGGCGGATCGGGAGACAGAGATTTACTGGGGCGCCTACCTCGGCACGCCGGATGAAATCCTTATCAATGGCAAGCTCGGCGCTGTTGCCGATGAAATCGAACGGGTGCGCAAGGCTGCCCGGGCCGAGCATGGCTGGATCATGGACACCTATCTGTTGCGCAAGCCTTGACCTCCCGACCGAAGCGCTCGCGATACACCGACGGTGGCACCCCGACCACGCTGCGAAACGCCACACGAAAGCTTTCCACCGAGCGATAACCACAGCGCAGGGCGATCTGCTCGGTGTTCTGCGGCGTGCTTTCCAGCAACTCACGGGCCCGGGCCAGACGCTCGTGTTGCAACCAGGCCTTGGGTGACTGGCCGCTGGCCTCCGTGAATTTGCGCAGGAAGGTGCGTTCGCTCATCGCCGCTTCGCTGGCCAGATCGCGCACCTCCAGCGGTTCATGCAGGCGCTCGCGGGCCCACTGCATCACGCGCGACAGGTCGCTGCGCGGCGTCGGGCTGACTGGGGTGGGAATGAATTGCGCCTGGCCGCCGGTGCGCTGCGGCGACATCACCAGCCGTCGTGCCACCGCGTTGGCGATCTGGGTGCCGAAGTCCCGCGCCACCAGATGCAGGCAGGCGTCGATCCCGGCTGCACTGCCGGCCGAAGTAATCAACTGGCCGGAATCGACGTAAAGCACATCCGGGTCGACATCAATGGCCGGAAAGCGCTCGGCCAGCTCCGAGGCGTAGCGCCAGTGAGTGGTGGCGCCATGCCCGTCGAGCAGGCCGCTGGCTGCCAGCACAAAGACGCCCGAGCAGATCGACAGCAACCGGGCGCCGCGTGAATGCGCATCACGCAAGGCTTCGAGCAAGGCCTCCGGCACTGGCGCACTGCGGTCGCGCCAGCCGGGAATGATGATGGTGCGCGCCTCTGCCAACAGCTCAAAACCGCCATCGGCCAGCACCTGAATACCGCCCATGGCACGCATCGGGCCTTGATCGACCGCCGCAATGCAGTGCTCGTACCACGGAAAATCGAACTCCGGCCTGGCCAGGCCGAAGATCTCCACGGCGATACCGAACTCGAATGTGCAGAGGCCGTCGTAGGCCAGAATTGCGACCAATCCAGGTGAATCAGGCATTTGGCGGAAAATTCCCGGTGAGTGTCTTGTGCGCCACTGTAGCGGCAAGCGACGGCTCGATAAAGTCTGTTCATCCCCACAGACAAAGGAGTGATTCAACATGCCCAGCCTGGTTCGCGAAATTCCTGCAGCGCCTTCGGCCGTTGCCCTGATGCATTTCAGCAACCGTCTGACTTTCGAAACCGACTGTTCCGACGTCTTCAGCAGCCAGCAGGCTGGCGAGGTCGATTTTGTCCTGGTAGACGTGCGCGGGCCGCTGGCCTTCGAGCGTGGGCATGTGCCGGGGGCAATCAATATTCCCGGGCGTTTGCTGACGGCGGAGGGGCTGGTGGCCTACTCGAAAAACACGCTTTTCGTGGTCTATTGCGCCGGTCCCCATTGCAATGGCGCCAATAAGGCCGCGGTGAAGTTGGCGGCGTTGGGTTATCCGGTCAAGGAGATGATCGGCGGGGTGACCGGATGGCTGGATGAAGGCTTCCAGTTGAGTGTTGCGACACCACGCGCCGCCACCGCCCCGATCGCCTGCGATTGCTGATAATCGGAAAGTTGCCGCTTTGGCGGCAGCTTTTGTCGGCTTTGTCCTACAAGGCTTGCACCGCTCTGGCGCACGCTTTTCCCATGTGACGGCAGTCGCCGATTTTCTGTAAGTATTTGTCGCTTAAAAACAATTTGCCCCGTGCGCGCCGCCATAGACTGCCGGCCACTTCGGTTTCTTTGCGCGACACAGCCCAAGGCCGAACCTGACAATCGAAAGCTGCCAATAAAAGCCTCCGCACACGGGAGTAATAAATGAAAAAGCTGGTTATGTTCGGTGCCCTGGCACTGTCGATGTTGTCCCTGACCGCCGTGGCCGAAGACGCCAAACCGATCCGTATCGGTATCGAAGCCGGTTACCCGCCATTCTCGATGAAAACCCCTGACGGCAAACTGGCCGGTTTCGACGTGGACATCGGCGATGCGCTGTGTGAGCAGATGAAAGTCAAATGCACCTGGGTCGAGCAAGAGTTCGACGGCCTGATCCCGGCGCTGAAAGTGAAGAAGATCGACGCGATCCTGTCCTCGATGACCATCACTGACGACCGCAAGAAAAACGTCGATTTCACCATCAAGTACTACCACACCCCGGCGCGCTTCGTGATGAAGGAAGGCTCTGGCGTGAAAGACCCGCTGGTCGAACTCAAAGGCAAGAAAGTCGGCGTGCTGCGCGCCAGTACCCACGACCGTTACGCCACCGAAGTGCTGGTGCCGGCCGGCATCGAGCTGGTGCGTTACGGCTCGCAGCAGGAAGCCAACCTGGACATGGTCTCCGGTCGTATCGACGCGATGCTGGCCGACTCGGTCAACCTGAGCGACGGCTTCCTGAAAACCGATGCAGGCAAAGGCTTTGAATTCGTCGGCCCGACCTACGAAGACGCCAAGTACTTCGGCGGTGGCGCCGGTATCGCAGTGCGTAAAGGCGATACCGAGCTGGCAGAGAAATTCAACACGGCCATCAATGAAATCCGCGCCAACGGCAAGTACAAGCAAGTGCAGGACAAGTACTTCGACTTTGACGTGTACGGCCATTAATACGCCGTAGAAAAAGTGGCCCCGTTGACGCGGTGGCCACTTTTTTTTCGCCCGTGATTTATCCTGTCAGCACATTTTCAATGCGGTCACTGCGTTGGCAGCGACCACAGAATTTCCGGAGTTCCCCATGCAACGCATCGACCATCTTCTGCCCTGGAGCCACCTGGGCAGCGAACGTTCCCTGAGCGTGTTCCGTTACGGCGCCGGCCCGCGCAAGGTCTACATCCAGGCCAGCCTGCACGCCGATGAACTGCCGGGCATGCGCACCGCATGGGAGCTGAAAAAGCGCCTGGCCGAACTGGAAAGCAACGGCCAGTTGCAAGGCGTGGTCGAACTGGTGCCGGTGGCCAACCCGATCGGTCTCGATCAGCATCTGCAAGGCAGCCACATGGGGCGCTTCGAGCTGGGCAGCGGCAAGAACTTCAACCGCTCCTTCGTCGAACTCAGCGTGCCGGTGGCCGAGCGTATCGGCGAGCAGTTGGGCGGTGATGCCCAGGCCAACATTGCGTTGATCCGCCAGACCATGGGCCAGATCCTCGACGAACTGCCAGCGCCAGCCTCGCAACTGGAAGCGCTGCACCGCCTGTTGCTGCGCCACGCCTGTGAGGCCGACATCACCCTCGATCTGCATTGCGATTTCGACGCCGCGATTCATCTTTACGCACTGCCGCAACACTGGTCGCAGTGGCAATCCCTCGCCGCACGCCTGAAGGCTGGCGTGGCACTGTTGTGTGAAGACTCCGGCGGCAGTTCGTTCGACGAGTCGTGCTCCTCGCCGTGGTTGCGCCTGGCCCGGGCCTTCCCGAACGCTGCGATTCCACCGGCCAACCTCGCCACCACCCTGGAACTGGGCAGCATGGGCGACACCCGCGTCGATCAGGCTCAGGCCAATTGCGAGGCGATCCTGGGCTTTTTGGCCGAGCAGGGCTTCATCAGCGGCGAATGGCCGAAGGCGCCGCAAGCCTGCTGCGAAGGCATGCCGTTCGAAGGCACCGAATACCTGTTCGCCCCGCACCACGGCGTGGTGAGTTTCCTGCGCGATGCCGGTGAATGGGTCGAGCGCGGCGATGCGCTGTTCGAAGTGGTCGACCCGTTGAACGACCGCGTGACCACCGTGCGCGCCGGCACCAGCGGCGTGTTGTTCGCCATCGATCGCGGTCGCTACACCCAGCCGGGTATCTGGCAGGCGAAAGTGGCGGGGCGCGAGCCGATCCGGGCGGGCAAGCTGATCAACGACTGATACCCCGTCATCCGGATCACAGTGTTAGGCTCTGCCCCGAACCCTGCACTGTGTGAAGGAAGGCTTATGTTGAAGGTGTTTGCGCTGTTGACGCTGCTGGCGTCCACTGCCGTTCAGGCTCAGACCTCGCTGCAAAACGATCTGCCGCTCAACTACCTGGCCCAGGTGCACCCGGACGCCGAACAGCGTCCGCTGGTGATTTTCCTGCACGGCTATGGCAGCAACGAAGCGGACTTGATCGGCATGAAATTCCAGTTGCCCAAGCAGTACAACTACCTGTCGGTGCAGGCACCGATGGCATTGGGAGACGGGCGTTTCCAGTGGTTTCGCAAGAAAGGCGAAGGCGCCTACAACGGCGAGACCGATGATCTGAAGGCCAGCAGCCAGAAACTGCGGGACTTTATCGCCGCTGCGGCGCAGAAATATCACGCGCTACCGGACAAGGTGTACCTGATCGGCTTCAGCCAGGGCGCGATGATGACCTACGAGGTCGGGCTGCGGCAGCCGGCGGTGGTGGGCGGCATCGCCGCGTTGAGCGGGCGAGTGTTGCCGGTGCTCAAGGGTGAGCTGAAGTCAGAGCAACAGCATCCGCCGCTGGCGATCTTCATCGGCCATGGCACGGCGGATGACCGCGTGCCTTACAGTGGCGCCACAGCGGCCAAAGCGCTGCTGGAGAAACTGGATTACAAACCGCAACTTCATGCCTACCCCGGCGTTGGCCACAGTATCAGTGCGGCCGAACTGCGGGATCTGAACGACTGGCTGCAGCAACTCAATCCCTGAGCATCACTTTTCCTTGAGGATGGTTTTCACCAGCGCCTCGTGACCGCTCTTGTCGCTGACCCGGGAAATCACCTGGACCAGCGCCATGCGCGTGCCGGAGCCGGCCAGCAATGTGGTGTTGAGAGTCTGGCCGCCGCCCTGGGTGGCGGTGCTGTCGACCTGACGCAAGCCCAGGCCATTGCCTTTGCGGGTCAGGCTCTTTTCGCTGAGTTTGTTGAAGTCGGGCATCGCCTTGTGCTGGGCATCGATGAAATCGGACACCGTGCCGTCGAGGAACGCGCTGTCGTTGTCCTTGACGTTTTTGCCTTCGGGAATCTGGTTTTCGGCGACGATGACCACAGTCTTGGTGGCGTCGTTGCTGTACATGGTGCCCTTGGCACCGGTCGGCCCGGCTGGCAGCGGATCGCCGACGAAGCCTTTGGGCAGAACAAAACTGAACTTGCCGTCGAGCATCGAGACTTTCTCGGTGACAGCCTTCTCTTTGGCCTTGGCTGCCTGAGCATTGATGGCGCCGAAACCGGCCACCGCCGCCAGCAACAGGACGACGGCTTTCTTGCTAAGCAATGACATTCGAATCTCCGAGGGATGGTCGCGCTTGGGCGGCGATCATCCCATGGAGCGTGCCCGGCACTCCAGCGCGGTTTGTCCGGTCGGGGTCAGTTCGGTGACGGTGCCGGCGCCGGTCTGGCCAACAGTTGCCGGGTGACGCCCAGCATCGCCACCGAAACGGCCACCGCCACCACGAAACCGCCGAAACCCAGGCTTGGAACCGTCAGCGCCAACACCAGACAAAACGCCGAAAACGAATACATCCCTGTCGCCGTCGCTCGCAACAATGCGGCGGTAAATGCCGGGCCCCGGGTCTGCTGGGAAAACACCGCCATCACGCTGCCCAGCACCGGGAACACCGCGAGCAGACCGCTCCAGCGCTCGCCGACGGTACTGGCCAGCATCGTCACTACCAGCGTCAATGCCGCCCCGGCGATCATCCGCCAGACCAGTTTGTCCGACTTCGGCGCCGGACCGCCGACCACCGGTTGCACCTTGGGAAACAGGTAAGGCGCAGCAAGAAGGGCGGTCGCAGCGGCAGCGATGGAGAAGGGCAGCGACGCCGGAATCAGCGACAGGATCAGCGCCAACACGGCCCAGACCGATAAAGAAACAACCAATGCCAACGGCCAGTTGGCGCGCTGAGCAACCTGCGCGTAAGTGACACAAAACGCGATCATCGCAAACATGGCCGACAGCGCCGCAATCGCCGATTGCGCGGCGAACGCCGGTCCTTGCTCGATGGCGAGGAAAAACAGAATCGGCCCGACCACCACCGGCAATCCCGACAGCCACCCGGCGACACTGGGGCCCCAACGCTTGCCGGCGAGGGAAATCAGCAGCAGGAATCCGGGAATCAGCAGCAGTTTGAGAATCAGCACGCAGGTCGCTCCATCGGGTCAATGAGGGCCACGTTAGCACTGTCGTTGGTGGATTGCTGCAAATGCATGCAATAAATGTATACAAAGTGCCGGGCGTGATCGCCGACTATGCTCTGACTATCAGGGTTTACCGGAGTCATTACCGCGATGAGCAGAACACCGAAGGTGTTGAGTGGATGTTGCGGAATCGGCTTGTGGGCGCTGTTACTGACGCCGACCTGGGCCAGTTGGCAGGATGCGGTGCCGGGTGCGCAGATCATCGGCACCGGGGATTTCAGTGTGTTCGGTTTCGACATTTATAACGCTCGGCTGTGGAGTGCCGCGCGTCCACTGGCCGACGGTCAGCCCTTTGCCCTGGAATTGATCTACCGGCGCAACGTGTCTCGCGATGATCTGGTCAAGGCCAGTGTCGATGAGATCAAACGCCTGGCCGGTGCTTCCATCAGCCCGGCGCAATTGGCGGTCTGGCAGGCCCAGATGCAGCAATCGTTCGTCGACGTCCAGGCCGGCACGCGGATCACCGGGGTGTATCTGCCGGGGCAGGGCGCGCGGTTTTTTGTCGGTCAACAGTTGCAGCATGAAATCGATGATCCGCAGTTTGCCCGAGCGTTTTTCGACATCTGGCTCGACCCGCGCACGCGCAGTCCCCAGTTGCGCCAGCAATTGCTTGGCAATGCGAAACCCTGAGCGCAGCACATCTGCTCTTGGGCACGCCGACTGAAACGTCTAAGCTGCGTCTTTCGACTTGTTTCTGGATGTGTGCGTGAAATTCAGCTTGCCCAAAATCGCCACGGCGCCGTTCTGCCCGCCGGAGGTGGCCGGCAGTGTCCCGGTCGACCCCAATGCCTCGTTCTTCAAACGCGTGTTGCGTTTTGCCGGTCCCGGTCTGCTGGTGTCGATCGGCTACATGGACCCGGGCAACTGGGCCACCGCGATCGAGGCCGGTTCGCGTTTCGGTTACAGCCTGTTGTTCGTGGTGTTGCTGGCGAGCCTGTCGGGCATGGTCGTGCAATGTCTGTGTTCGCGGCTGGGTATTGCCACCGGGCGTGACCTGGCGCAGCTGTCCCGCGAGCGTTACAGCACTCCGACTGCGCGGCTGCAATGGGTGCTGGCGGAAATCTCGATCATCGCGACAGACCTGGCAGAAGTACTCGGCTGCGCGCTGGCGTTTCACTTGCTGCTGGGTTGTTCGCTGACGTTCGGTATCGCGCTGACAGCGTTCGATACGTTGCTGGTGCTGGCCCTGCAAAACCGTGGCTTCCGCCGACTGGAAGCGATCATGCTGGTGCTCGTGGGCACCATCGGCGCGTGTTTCTTCGTTGAATTGCTGCTGATCAAACCGTACTGGCCAGACGTCGCCCAAGGTTTCAAACCGTCACTGTCGGCGATCAGCGATGCGGCGCCGTTGTATCTGGCCATTGGCATCCTCGGCGCCACCGTCATGCCGCACAACCTGTACCTGCACACTTCGATCGTGCAGACGCGACTGATCGGCAAGGATCTGGCCAGCAAGCAGGACGCGGTAAAACTGGCGCGCATCGACACCATCGGTTCGCTGGCGCTGGCGTTGCTGGTCAATGCGGCGATCCTGATTCTCGCGGCGGCAGCCTTCCATCAGTCCGGGCACACCGATGTGGTCGATATTCAGGACGCCTATCACTTGCTCGACCCGCTGGTGGGCGGCGCGCTGGCCAGCGTGCTGTTCGGTGTGGCGTTGCTGGCTTCGGGGCAGAGTTCGACCTTCACCGGCACCATCGCAGGACAAGTGATCATGGAAGGGTATCTGAATCTGCGGATTCCCTGCTGGCAGCGGCGCCTTATAACCCGTGGGCTGGCGTTGATTCCGGCGTTCATCGGCGTATGGCTGATGGGGGACGGCGCGGTGGGCAAGTTGCTGGTGCTGAGCCAGGTGGTGTTGAGCCTGCAATTGCCGTTTGCGCTGTATCCGCTGATTCGCATGACCAATGACAAACAGCTGATGGGGCCGTTTGTGAACCGGTTGCCTACCAAGGTTCTGGCGTGGGGATTGTTTGCGCTGATCAGCGGAGCCAATGCGTGGCTGATTCTGCAAATGGCCGTTTGATTCGCTGAACCGCAGGCGAAAAAATACCCGGTGCGACGTGAGCCGTACCGGGTTTGTTGCCAACGGGCAGTGGATGTCGTGGATCCGCCGCCCGCTGTTGAACCTGGTTTGCGCTTACGCGCGTTCCAGCGCCAGGGCCACGCCTTGACCGCCACCGATGCACAGGGTCGCCAGACCTTTTTTCGCATCACGCTTGATCATTTCGTGCAGCAGAGTCACCAGCACACGGCAGCCCGATGCACCGATCGGGTGACCGAGGGCGATGGCGCCGCCGTTGACGTTGACCTTGTCCAGATCCCATTGCAGATCCTTGGCCACCGCCAGCGATTGCGCGGCGAAGGCTTCGTTGGCTTCGATCAGGTCGAGCTGGCCGATGCTCCAGCCAGCCTTGTCCAGGCAGCGGCGAGTGGCGGAAACCGGGCCGATGCCCATGATCGCCGGGTCGACGCCCGCATTGGCGTAGGCGGCGATTTTCGCCAGCACCGGCAGGCCCAGGGCCTTGGCTTTTTCGGCGCTCATCAGAATGACCGCAGCCGCGCCGTCGTTCAGCGATGAAGCGTTGCCGGCGGTGACGCTGCCGTCCTTCTTGAACGCTGGACGCAGTTTGGCCAGGGATTCGGCGGTGGTGTCGCCGCGTGGCTGTTCGTCAACCTTGAACGCCACCGGATCGCCTTTGCGCTGCGGGATCAGAATCGGGGTGATTTCATCGACGAAGCGACCGGCCTCGATGGCTGCGGCGGCTTTCTGTTGCGATGCGGCAGCGAAGGCGTCCTGCTGCTCGCGGCTGATCCCGTATTTCTCGACCAGGTTCTCGGCAGTGATGCCCATGTGGTAATCGTTGAACGCATCCCACAGACCATCGCTGATCATGGTGTCGACGATTTGCGCGTGACCCATGCGCAGACCGGTGCGCGCGCCCGGCATCACATAGTTGGCCAGGCTCATGTTTTCCTGGCCGCCGGCAATGATCACGTCCGCGTCGCCGCAACGGATCGCCTGTGCACCGAGGTGCAGGGCCTTGAGGCCCGAGCCGCAGACCTTGTTCAGGGTCATGGCCGGAACGGCGTGGGGCAGGCCGGCCTTGATCGCCGACTGGCGCGCCGGGTTCTGGCCGGCGCCGGCGGTCAGCACCTGGCCCATGATGACTTCATCGACCTGAGCACCGTCCAGACCGGTCTGCTCAAGCAACTGGCGGATGACCGCTGCGCCCAGATCCACGGCGGAGACGGTGGCCAGCGAACCCTGGAAACTGCCGATCGCGGTACGCGTGGCGGCAACAATGACGACGTCTTGCATTTTCGAATTCCTCACTCGGCAGCGAACTGCATTTCCGGTACGTGATCCGGGACGACAAGCTTACCAGCGGTTTTGGCGACGATTTCCTCGACGCTGACGCCAGGTGCGCGTTCCTTGAGGACAAAAGCGCCATTTTCGATTTCCAGGTACGCCAGGTCGGTCAGCACACGCTTGATGCAACCGGCGCCGGTCAGCGGCAGGCTGCACTTGCTCAGCAACTTGGACTCACCGTCCTTGGACGCGTGGGTCATGATCACGATGATGTTGTCGGCGCCGGCCACCAGGTCCATCGCACCGCCCATGCCCTTGACCAGTTTGCCGGGGATCATCCACGAGGCGATGTTGCCTTGTACATCCACTTCGAACGCGCCGAGTACGGTCAGGTCGACGTGGCCGCCGCGGATCATCGCGAAGGATTCGGCGGAGTTGAAGATCGATGCGCCGATACGCGCGGTCACCGTTTGTTTGCCGGCGTTGATCATGTCGGCGTCGATGGTTTCTTCAGTCGGGAAAGGGCCCATGCCGAGCAGACCGTTTTCCGATTGCAGCATGACTTCCATGCCTTCGGGGATGTAGTTGGCGACCAGGGTCGGAATGCCGATGCCGAGGTTCACATAGAAGCCGTCCTGCATTTCGCGGGCGACGCGTTGAGCCATTTGTTCGCGGGTAAGTGCCATGTTCTTGTTCTCCGTCAGCCTGGATTATTTGCGGATGGTGCGTTGTTCGATGCGTTTTTCGAACGTGCCGCAAATGACCCGGTCGACGTAGATGCCGGGCGTGTGGATGTGTGCCGGATCCAGTTCGCCGGGTTCGACGATTTCTTCGACTTCGACCACGGTGATCTTGCCGGCGGTGGCGGCCAGCGGGTTGAAGTTCTGGGCGGTGTGGCGGTAGATGACGTTGCCGAAGTGGTCGGCTTTCCAGCCTTTGACGATGGCGAAGTCGCCGGTGATGGACTCTTCCATCAGGTACTTGCGACCGTGGAATTCACGCACTTCCTTGCCTTCGGCGACCGGGGTGCCGACGCCGGTGGCGGTGAAGAAGGCCGGGATGCCGGCGCCGCCTGCGCGCATTTTTTCGGCGAGGGTGCCTTGCGGGGTCAGGACGACTTCGATGTCGCCCTTGAGCAGTTGCTCTTCGAACAGTTTGTTTTCGCCTACGTAGGAGGCGACCACCTTGCGGATCTGACGGTCGGTCAGCAGCACGCCGAGGCCGAAACCATCGACGCCGCAGTTGTTGGAAACGACGGTGAGGTCACGGGTGCCCTTGCGCTTGATCTCGGCGATCAGGTTTTCCGGAATGCCGCACAGGCCGAAGCCGCCGGCGATCACGGTCATGCCGTCTTCAAGACCTGCCATGGCTTCCTCGTAGGAATACACGCGCTTGTCGAAACCTGCCATATGCACCTCTTTTATTGTTTGTCGGGCGGCTGGCTAGCCGAATGGTTGGAGTGTCGCGCTGGAGGATATATTTGTTAAGTTGATTTTTAAGGTTGATTGATTGATAAAGCTCAATATTGGCCTCGTTGATCGTTCCCACGCTCTGCGTGGGAATGCGTCCGGGGACGCTCCGCGTCCCAGTGACGCGGAGCGTCACGGGCTGCGTTACCACGCAGAGCGTGGGAACGATCAATGAGGTGTTCAGCTTAGTCCCTTGAGTGAATCGTTCATGACCATCAAGCAGATCCGCGCCTTTCTCGCCGTGGCCCAGAGCCTGAGCTTCGCCGTGGCTTGCGAGCGCCTGCACCTGTCGCAATCGGCGTTGAGCCTGACCATCAAGGCGCTGGAAGAGGGGCTGGGCGGGCGTCTGTTCAGCCGCAACACCCGCAACGTGGCGCTGACCCCTGAAGGGGAATCGCTGTTGCCGCTGGCCCGGCGCCTGATCGCCGACTGGGACAACGCCGAAGACGAAATGCGCCAGCGCTTCAGCCTGCAACGCGGGCGCGTCACGCTGGCGGCGATGCCGTCGTTTGCCGGCAACCTGCTGCCGCCGATCCTCAAGACCTTCCGCGCGCGTTATCCGAACGTCAACGTTACGGTCAACGACGTGATCAATGAGCAAGTGCTGGAAATGGTTCGTGATCGTCAGGTCGAACTTGGCGTGGCCTTCGAGCCGATGCAGAACACTTCGCTGAGCTTCACGCCGCTTTACCGGGATCGTTTCGTCGCGGTGGTGCCGCAGGATTCGCCGCTGGCGGGGCGCAGTGACATTGACTGGCAGACGTTGCTGCAGGAACCGTTCATCACCCTGCAACGACCGTCCACGGTGCGGGTGATGCTGGAAGAACACTTGCAGCCCCGAGGGATGAAACTGCCGGTGGAGTTTGAAAGCCATCAACTGGCGACGGTGGGGCGGATGGTGGCGAGCGGACTGGGCGTCAGTGCGGTGCCGGCATTGTGTGCCGGGCAGATGCGCGAACTGGGCGCGCATTGCCTGACCTTGCATGAGCCGGTGGTGGAGCGGGCGATTGGCGTGCTGACGGATTCGGGGAATGAATTGTCGGCAGCGGCTCAGGCGTTGTTCGACATCCTTAAGGCTGAGCATTGAGGCGTTGTGCCAATAGCGGCAGAAACTGTTCGCACGACCCCTCAATCTTCAAATCCAGCAACTCATCCGCCCGGGTCTTCCCCAGATTGATCGCAATCAGCGGTTTGCCCCTTTCCGCAATCACCCGGCACAGGCGAAACGCCGAATAGGCCATCAGCGACGAGCCGGCCACGAGCATCCCGGCGGCATTTTCCGCCAGCGCCATGGCCCGCGCCGCCGTCGGTTGCGCCACGTTTTCACCAAAAAACACCACGTCCGGCTTCATCCGTTCGCCTGCGCAATGCGGACAATGCGGCACCTGGAACCGCGCCTCGAAGGCCGGGTCGAGCAAGGTATCGCCGTCCGGTGCCTGCACGGCATCGACACCCGCCAGGTAAGGGTTCTGCGTTTCCATCAATTGCTGAATCGAGTCCCGCTCGCTGCGCTGGCCGCAATCCAGACACAACACCCGGTGCAGGCTGCCGTGCAGTTCGATGACATCGTGACTGCCGGCCTGATCGTGCAGGGTGTCGACATTCTGGGTGATCAATCCGCCAATCCGCCCCTGGCTTTGCAGGCTGGCCAGCGCTTCATGGGCAGCGTTCGGCCGGGCCTGGCGCACGCGCGGCCAGCCGAGCATGGCCCGCGCCCAGTAGCGACGGCGCGATTGCGGGGCGGCGAGGAATTCCTGGTACATCATCGGCTGCCGGCCACGGCGCACACCGTCGGTGTCGCGGTAGTCCGGGATGCCCGACGGCGTGCTGATACCGGCGCCGGTCAGCACAATGAAGTCGCCGTCGGCCATGGCCTGTTGCAGATAATCGAGTGGGTCGACGAAGGGACGGTCGAGCATGATCAGCGCTCCGCAGGCTGTAAGTGCCTTGCAGGTTAGCACCGACGGACGCCTCTTTTCAGAGGCGTCCGCTGCCCGAGGTTACTTTCTCGCCTCCAGAATCAGGTTGAACGGCGTCTGCGTTGCCCGCCGGAAGTGTTTGAAGCCGGCTTCGGTGAACACTTTGCGCAAGCGCGACTCGCCCGCCTGCGCACCGAGGCCGAGGCCCACTTCCTGGGACAGCGAGTTTGGCGTGCAGATGAACGTTGAGGCGGCATAGAACAAACGCCCGACCGGCGTGATGTTTTCGTCCAGGGTGTCGTTGGCAAACGGCTCGACCAGCAGCACCGTGCCGTCGTCCTTCAAACAATCGTAGGCATGCTTCGCCGCACCGACCGGGTCGCCCATGTCGTGCAGGCAGTCGAAATAACAGATCAGGTCATAGTCATCGCCGGGATAGCTTTTCGCCGTGCCCTGGAAGAACCGCGCGCGACTGCTGACCCCGCCTTCTTCGGCCCGTTGGGTGGCGACGGTGATCGAAGGCGCGTGATAGTCGAAGCCAACGAACCGCGAGTTGGGATACGCCTGAGCCATGATCACCGTGGACGCTCCGTGCCCACAGCCCACATCGGCGACCTTGGCGCCTTCTTCAAGTTTGGCCACCACGCCGTTCAGCGACGGCAACCATTCGGCAATCAAATGCCCCTTGTAGCCTGGCCGGAAGAAGCGCTCGGTGCCGGTGAACATGCACGGATGGTGATCGCCCCAGGGCAGGGCGCCGTTGCCGCGCATGGCTTTGACCAGTTTGTCCTTGTCATGGAAAAACGACGCCACCACGCCGAGCCCGCCGGCCACGTACACCGGCGAATCTTCCTTGGCCAGGGCCAGCGCCTGTTCTTCCGGCAGACGGAATTTGCCGTCGTGGTGTTCCATATAGCCGGACGCCGCGTGGGCGCTCAGCCATTCGCGTACCAGTCGCGGATTGCAGGTGGTTTTTGCAGCGAGGGACTCGGGACTGATCGGCTGACTGTCGGCCATTGCCCGGTAGAGGCCGAGTTCTTCGCCGACAATGACATTGGCGAGCATCGCCGCGCCACCCATGTCGTTGACCAGTTTGCCCATGAATTCGTTGAGTCTGGCCTCGTCCATTTCATGTGCTCCTTTGACAGGATCACAGTCCGGTGGCGGTGGGGTGTCGAGGCATTCACCACCGGGCGGTGGTCGTGGAAACGGGCAGGGCGACACTGCTGTCCTGCGGCCCCCTCGACTGGGTACTGATTGAGTCTAGCCGCTGCTGGAATCCGTGGTGGTCATGTATCGCTGTGTATCTCTGTGGCTGTTGGATACACAAGGTGCCAATTGTTCCGGCGGTCGAACACAGCAGCGACACAGTGGGCGCATTAACTGCAATGGTCAGTCGCTGATCTGGCGGCTCCCAAACAGAGTACTTGCCCATGCAGATTCCCCATCCCACCTTGCAGGCCAGCGTCGGGCTCGGCCTGCGTCGCGGCCTGATGAAAGACCTGCAAGCCGCGCGCACCGGCGATTTTGACTTTCTCGAGGTCGCCCCGGAAAACTGGATCGGCGTCGGCGGAGCCCATGGCGCTGCACTGCGCGAGCTGGCCGAGCGATATCCGTTGTCCTGCCACGGGCTGTCGTTGTCGCTCGGTGGTTCGGCGCCGCTGGACGTCGGTTTCCTCCGGGAAGTGCGGGCCTTTCTCGATCATCACAAAGTGCCGTTGTACAGCGAACACCTGAGCTATTGCAGCGACGACGGTCATCTCTATGATCTGCTGCCGTTGCCGTTCACCGAAGAGGCGGTGCACCACGTCGCCGCGCGGATCCGCCAGGCCCAGGACATTCTCGGCCGGCGACTGGCGGTGGAAAATGTTTCCTACTACGCCGCCCCCCGGCAGGACATGAACGAAGTGACCTTCACCAACGCCGTGCTGCGTGAGGCCGATTGCGACCTGCTGCTGGACGTCAACAACGTCTACGTCAACTCGATCAACCATGGTTTCGACCCGCAGGCATTTCTGGCCGCCATTGAACCGGGCCGGGTCGTCGGCATGCACGTGGCGGGGCACTTTGATGAGTCCGACACGCTGAAAATCGACACCCATGGCGCCTCGGTCAAACCGGTGGTCTGGTCGTTGCTGGCCGACGCTTATGCCCGATTTGGCGCGCAGCCGACGCTGTTGGAGCGGGATTTCAATTTCCCGGCGTTTTCTGAACTGGTGGCCGAACTGCAAACCATCCGCCGCCTGCAAACCGAAGGAGCCCCGCGTGGATAATCTTCTGCTGCAACAACAGGCCCTGACCCGCTATCTGCGCGATCCCGAGCACGAAGCGCCGCCGGCCGGCATGAACGCGGCGCGGGTCGATGTCTATCGCGACCTGGTGTTCAACAACGTCTCGCAACTGCTGGGCAGCACGTTTCCGGTGCTGATCCGGATCATCGGTCAGGAGCGCTGGCGCACATTGATTCGAGGCTTCCTGCGGGACTACCGCGCGCAGACACCGAAATTCGGCGAGATCGCCGAGGAGTTCGTCAGCTATCTCGCCTCGGAACCTGCCGTGTTGAACGCGGGCGGGTGGCCGGCGTTTCTGGTGGAACTGGCGCATTACGAATGGGTGGAAATGGTGTTGCAGCAGTCCGACGCCGAAGCCTTGCCTGCGAGTGATCCGGCGAATTTGCTGGAGCGGTCGTTGCAGGTGTCGGCGCTGGCCTGGCCGTTGGCTTACACCTGGCCGGTGCAGATGCTCGGGCCGGATCATCAACCGGCCACGCCGCCGGCTCAACCGACGCTTTTGCTGGTGCGGCGCACGACGGACTGGAGTGTGAAATTTTCCGAGTTGAGCCCGCTGGCCTGGCGGTTGTTGCAGCGGATCGAGGAGTTCCCGTTGCTGAGCGGTCGCGAGCAACTGCAAGGGTTGGCGCTGGAGGCGGGATTGCCGGGAACGGTGTCGTTCATGGACAGCGGCCTGGCGTTATTGCGGCAGTTGCATGAGGACCGGGTGATCGGCATTGTCTGAGTCAGTCGCGAGGTTGCAGCCAGCGCGGCGGATCGGGATGAAGGCGATAGAAGCGACGAAGTTGTGCCATGTCCTTCTCGAACCAGTCGCCCAGCCATTGGCTGTATTGCCTCTGAGCTGACGATTGCACGGAGGGCCGCCCGACGCAGTCGCACACCGCCTGCGCGGCTTGCATTCCGGTCATCAAGGCCTTGAGCACGCCATGGGAAGATGCCGGGTCGAGCTGACTGGCCGCGTCGCCGACCGTAAAGTAGCCGCCACCGGCTGCTGCCGTGCTGATGCGCCACGTCACATCGGCGCCGTGGAGGGGGCCGTGCATGGGCAAGTGTTGCAGCGGTTGGGGAACGGCCGTGGAGTGCACGTCTGGCGCGTCGAATGTCAGATGCGTCCAGTGCGTCAAATGCGCCTGCACTTTTGCTATCCAGGTCCATCCATTGGGATCCGCCGATAGGTGCGGCGCGTTCTGATAAACGGACGGACAACCCCGGACATAACCGTAACGCGCAATCAGACGTGGCGAATAGTGGCGGATGGTCAACCCCAATTGTCGATGAAGCCAGGCGGATGCGCCGCTGGCATCGATCATATAGTCGGCGTGCAACGGGCCTGAATCGGTTCGCACGCCGGTCACGCGATGCTTTTCGCTGAGGACTGCGAGTGCGCGACACGGCTGAAGCACCCTCACTCCAAGCGTTGCGGCCTGCTTCAATAACGTCGTGTCCAGCGTTTCACGGGGAATCTGAAAGCCCTGCCATGGACCATTGTCGTCACTACCAAAACCGTTGAAGCGCAGCGGTTCGTGCCATTGCACGCAGTACCCGCTGAAACGCAACGCATCCTGCGCACACAGTTGTCCGGCAACGCCCAACTGCTGCAACACAGGTTCGACACCTGGATGCAGGCTTTCTCCGGGGCGAAATCGCGGGAACTCATCACGCTCGATCAATGCCGTTCGCAGGCCACGCTGGGCGCAGCTGATCGCCGCCGCAGAGCCTGCCGGACCGGCGCCGATCACCACGACGTCAAAGGGCTTCATCGGCGAGTCGCCACGCAGCATCTTCGTGTTTGACCAGTATCGCTTCGGCGCTGACAAACAGTCGCACTTGTCGCTTGACCTGCACATCCCTCCATCTGAAGTCCTCGGCAGGCGTGCTTACGGTGCCGCGTTCGTACATCAGGAAGCGAAAGACCCACCCGCGCAACGTTACGCCGACCTGCTGTTGCGCTGAATCAAGTTCCGGATCGGGGCGCTGCACGTGGATGAAGGACAGCAACGGCCACGCATGACGCAAAAGCTTGTCGGTACCTGCGCCGAGTACGTTGTATACGCGGTACATCGAGAGTATCCGGTTCTGGTATTGCTGCTGAGTGATTGCGCCGGTCTGTTGCAGGGAGAACCTGTTTTCAAGGGCGACTTGTGTGTAATCGCTGTATTCGTAGGCGCGGTACCGGACGAATGTGCTGCCGTGGTCCTGTATCAGTTGCGGGGATGGCTGGTTGTCCCAGGCAACGTTGCCGATTCCGGTTTCCGCATCGGTCAACGGGATGATGGTGTGCAGGCTGGAGCGTGGTTCGAAGGTGCGGGCGGAGTCCGGCGCAACGCCTGGCCAGAAGGAACCGAGTGCTGCACAGATACGCTTGTCTTCACAGAAGGGGCTCGCCATCTGATAACCGGCCAGCATATGAATCCAGTTTCCATCCATATCTTGCTGACGGACCTGACCGACCTCCCAGCCCGGACCAAAAATTCCGGCGGCAGCGTCCGGTAACGAAGACGGGCGAGGGGGCGAGGGACTCCAGGTTCCGGAGGCTGGACCCGGCGCCGACTTGTGCGGCAGCGTCACGATGGCGGTGATCCCGCGATCCTCAGACGTGAAGGGCTGATCTTTCAAACCAAGGTTTGCGCAGTTACGCACATTAGATAAGGCTTCCAGCCGCGCATGCCAGATATCGGGGCTGGAGAAGGCAGGTTCTTCCTTCGCCCAGTGCAGGAGCCGGCGCTGAACACAAAACGGAAAGTAATCCGTGGCGCCGATGACCGAGTAGGCAGCCTTCGATGGCAGCTCGTCCGTAAGGGGCGGACAGATTGCCCGGACATAACCGTCTGCGGTGCCATCCTGATAGTGCAGGGCACGGTAACCACCTTGCCTGACCAGCTCGGCAACATCTTCACGATCATTCAGGTCCTCGATCTGGCCATCGACTCCCACTTTATGTCGGCCATGGACCATCCCCCCGGTGTTCGCCGGCATCGTGAACGACAGTGGTTGCCCCTTGTAATGAGCCAGCTCGACCAGATGTGGCCTGGGCTCGGGAGACAGAACTCCCGGCCCCAGATCCGGCTGCGCTGCCCAACCCGCAAGGTCTTCGGTGATGATGAACGGATATTCGGAAATCTCTGGTTCCTGCCAGCCAGTGCCGCTGTGGCGCAAGTGCACATGACGGATCTTCTCGTTGATGTGATGGATACCCAGCGTCAGGTTCAGATCCAGCCCAGACAGACACTCCACGCCATTGAAGAGCTTGTGCAATGGCACCTGGAAATCCAGCCCGTCATCCAGTCCCGCCTGAAAGTCCAAGGGCCCGAAACGCTCGCCATCCCCCTTCAATTGCACCGCGATATAGGCGCTGTAATGCACCGGCATCACCCGTATCCCGTGGGCATCACCGTCAACGAAGGGCAGGAAGCATCGCAGGCGTTCGTCATAGCGGGCAGCTGCAGTCCCTGTGCGAGCTATCCCGGTGCGGGAGAAACACAAATCGGCATGCTGGCCGTGGACCGTGTCGTCGGCACAGCGGTATTCGCTGGCGAATACCGCCACCGACAGTGGTGCATATTGAGCCTGTTGCATCAGGTCGTTGAGTGTGGGTGGCTGGATGCCGAACACGTAGTTCAGAACCGTTTCGATTTCAGCATGGGTGGGGAAAACCCGCAGTTGCCGTCCAGTCTCGTCAGCCGTGACTCGCGGTGAAGCGAGCGCGTGGTAGAGCAGGCTTTGTGCGGGACGGGCCGGCTCTATGGCGCGGTAACCGTCAGGGCAGAAATCCTCGAAACCTTCGAGAGTCCGGTTGATGGTCAGTGGCTTGAGCAGTTCTGCCTTCAATGAAGGCGCCAGAATATCCAGGCCGTGCGCCAGCATCAGCGAACGCCAGCCACCCGCAGCCAATCGCTGACAGGTTCGGGTTACGGATTCGAGCAGATTCATGCGTGCTCCACGATACGTTTGTATGAGGTGCCATCGCATACCGATCAGTTGACGATTGCGACTGACAGAACTGACAGTCGCGACCAACGGAGCTAAACGCGGCGGCGGTGACCCACGATAGAGCCACGCACCGGATCAAAAAAATCGCCAATTTCCGAGAGAGGTGTAGCCGCCGGCTTCATATGACGTCATCCCTGACGTCCGGTGGTCGGTGTTGTTTAAACAGACATCACGAATGCAGCGGCAACCTGAGCTCCGCACACAACCCGCCACCGTCGCGATTGCTCAGCGTCAGCGACCCGCCCAGCGCCATCGCCAGTTGCTGGGCAATCGCCAGCCCCAGCCCGGTGCCGCCGGTGCTGCGGTTGCGCGAGTTTTCCACGCGGTAGAACGGCTCCATCACTTGGGCCAGTTCTTCTTCGGCGATGCCCGGGCCGCGATCCATGACCTTGATCGACAGGCCGGTCCCGTCGCGCTGAATCAGCAGCTCGGCAGCGCCGGCGAATTTCAGCGCGTTGTCAGTCAGGTTGACCAGCACCCGGCGCAAGGCGTGGGGGCGGGTGTCGATGACCGCCTCACTCTTGCCGCTCAACTGCACTTCCTTGCCCATGTCCTGATAGTCGAACACCAGGCTGTCGAGGAACGAATCCAGGTTGGTACGCCGGCTTTCCTCGGTCGAGCCATGGATGCTGCGGGCGTAGGCCACGCCTTCGCGCACCAGATGTTCCATTTCGCCGAGGTCGTTCCACAGTTTGTCTTTCTCGGCCGAATCGTCCATGAACTCCGCCCGCAGCTTCATGCGGGTGATCGGGGTTTGCAGGTCGTGGGAGATCGCCGCGAGCAGTTGCATGCGCTCTTTCAGGTACGCGGCAATGCGCGCCTGCATTGAATTGAAAGCGCGGGCGGCGTAAGCCACTTCGTTCGGGCCTTTTTCGTCGAGGTTGATCGGGTGGGCGTTGGGGTCGAGGGTTTCCACGGCGTTGGCGAGGCGGGTGAGGGGGCGGATGGCGATACGCACCGCCAGCCAGGTACAAGCGAGCATCAGCGCCAGTTGCCCGAGCAATACCACCGGCAGCCACGGCGACAGCGGCACCATCGACGGGCGCACATCGATGGTCACCGGGCTGCCGTCGCTCAGGCGCAGGTGGCCCTGAAAGTGTTTTATCGGGCCGGGAATATCGGTGAACGTCAGCGGATAGGCCTCGCCAATTGCGTCGGTAATCGAGGTGACGGCAATCGGCACGTCCTGCGGATCCAGCGGTGTGCCCGGTTCGCCTTCGCTCAGCAGATAGCCGTAATTCTTGCGAGCCAGGCGTTTGAGCCACATCGGGCGCTCTTCGGCGGGCAGGCGGTCGAGGATGGCAATCGAGGTCGAGACGTCGGTTTCGAGGTTGCCGAGCATGGTGTTCTTCGCGCTTTCGTAGCGCTCGTAATATTGCGCGCCGAACGACAGCGCCTGAGCGAGGATCAGGCCGATCAGGAAAATCAGCGACAAGCGGGAGGCGAGGGTGCGCGGCCAGCGCAGGGCGACATTCATGCAGGGGCTCCGAGGACTTCGACCGGCAACGAGAACACGTAGCCTTCGCTGCGCACGGTCTTGATGTAGGCCGGTTCACGGGCGTCATCCAGCAGGCGCTGGCGCAGACGGCTGACCAGCAGATCGATGGAGCGGTCGAACAGATCGGCGTCGCGGCCCTGGGTCAGGTTGAGCAATTGATCGCGGCTGAGCACCCGTTGCGGATGGTCGAGGAACACCCGCAGCAAACGGTATTCCGCGCCGCTGAGCGCGACCATGGTGCCGTCGGTGTCCAGCAGATGCCGGGCCGAAGTGTCGAGCTGCCAGCGACCGAATGCCAGCAGCCGACCGCTTTCAGTCACCACCAGATTCGGCGGCAGCATCCGTGTGCGGCGCAGCACGGCATTGATCCGCGCCAGCAGTTCGCGGGCGGCGAACGGTTTGGTCAGGTAATCGTCGGCGCCCATTTCCAGGCCGAGGATGCGGTCGGTTTCATCGTTGCGCGCGGTGAGCATCAGGATCGGCGTGGCCTTGTGTTTGCCCGAGCGCAATTCGCGGCACAGCAGCAGGCCATCGTCGCCGGGCATCATGATGTCGAGCACGATCAGGTCGACGGTGTTGGCTTCCAGGAAACTGCGCATCTGGCGGCCATCGGCAACCACCGTGGTGCGCAGGCCGTTTTTCTTCAGGTAATTGCCGACCAGTTCGCGAATCTCGCGGTCGTCGTCGACGATCAGGATGTGATCGACATGTTCCATGGGGCCAAACCTCAATAAAAGGGGATTGCCGGGCAGTTTATCGAGCCTGCGCGAGGCCGCCTGCCTGCCTTTGTATTGCAGTGTATCCAGCGCTGCGACGGATACACGCCGACGCAAAAAGCGGATTTTCACAGGGTTTTGTATCGCTGTGTATCCCGCACGCGCGCGGATACGTAGCGATTTATACACGGCATTTGCCGACACATGCGCGATACCTCGCGAGCTTTAAATGAGCTCCATCGAGGCATACACAGAACGCCTCGGCCCACTCAACGATTCAACCATTGAAGCCCCGAGGAAAACGCCATGAACACCAAGACCAAATCGATCGCTGCCGCTTGCCTGTTTGCCGCTTTGAACATCTGCACCCTGTCGGCCCGCGCCGAAGCCGATGTCACCCCGCAAACCTACTCCTACGGCAGTCACCTGGATATCCAGAAAGTGGTGTCGCTGACCCAGGACAACTCGATGACCTGCGGCATCGTCGACGCCCGCCTGACCTACCTCGACTCGGCCGGCAAGACCCAGGTGCTCGACTACCGCAAATTCGCCGACGGCTGCAACCAGGACAACTGATTACTCCCTCTCTATAAAAGGAACATCGCCATGAACAACGTATCGCGCTATCTGACCGCTGTTGCCTTCTCCCTCGCCGGCGTTGCGGCCCACGCCAACGCTGCCGTCGAACAGCACAGCTGTGGCAGCAGCACCTGCTTTCAACTGGCCCCGGTGGCCAAACCGGGCAGCGACGCTCTGATCGCCGCCGACGGCGCCAGCCGCACACCGCAGGGGCAGATGGTGGCCGCCGACGGTTCCAGCCATACGCCGCAAGGCCAGATGGTGGCGGAAAACGGTGCCAGCCGTACGCCGCAAAGCCAGTGGCTGGAAAGCCGGACGGCTTGAGGATTGAAGGGGGCTGCCTGTAACAGACGGCCCCCGATCCAGTCGACAGAACACCCTTCATTCAAAAGGTGAACCTCATGTTTCTCATCGCTTTCCTGGGCGGTCTGTTGACTGTCCTCAGTCCGTGCATCCTGCCGGTGGTGCCGTTTCTGTTTGCCGGTGCCGACCGCACCCGTTCGTCGATTCTGCTGACCCTCGGCGGGATGGCCCTGACTTTCGCCATTGTCTCCAGCCTGGCGGTGGTCAGCAGCGAGTGGGTCATTCAGGCCAGCAATACCGGTCGCCACATCGCGCTGGTGGTGATGGTGCTGTTTGCGCTGTCACTGATTTCCGCGCGCATCGGTGACTGGCTGGCGCGGCCCTTCGTGCTGCTGGGCAATCGTCTCGATCCGGACAGCCGGAAAAAGACCGGCCCCATGGCCTCGATCATGATCGGCGTGGCCACCGGTCTGTTGTGGGCGCCGTGCGCCGGCCCGATTCTCGGTGTGATTCTCACCGGTGCCATGCTGCAAGGCGCCAACGCCCAGACCAGCCTGTTGCTGCTGGCCTACGGCGCCGGCAGTGCGCTGTCGCTGGGGACGCTGATTTTCGCCGGTCGCGGCCTGGTCAACCGGCTGAAACCGTCGATTCCGTTCACTGGCTGGTTCCGCCGTGGTGCGGGTGTTGCGGTGTTGGCGACAGCGGCGGTGATCGCCACCGGTGCGGACAATTTGCTGCTGGCCAACACTTCGTCCCAAGGCGTGGCCACG
Organism: Pseudomonas sp. B26(2017); assembly: GCF_002113045.1. Lineage (NCBI taxonomy): Bacteria > Pseudomonadati > Pseudomonadota > Gammaproteobacteria > Pseudomonadales > Pseudomonadaceae > Pseudomonas > Pseudomonas sp. B26(2017). The sequence goes on from NZ_NEJJ01000010.1 coordinate 132,798, forward strand.
GTCGAAAAAAGCGTGCTGGAAAACGTGCCGAAGGTGGTGGACTACTTCGTCAGCAAAGTCCGTGCGGACTCGACCGAAGACGAGGCCGGCAGAGGTGCGATGCCGTCGCTGTCCGGCGCGGTGCAATGGCTGAACTCGCCGGAACTGACGGCCGAGTCCTTGCGCGGCAAAGTGGTGCTGGTGGACTTCTGGACGTATGACTGCATCAACTGCCAGCACACCCTGCCGTACGTGAAGGAGTGGGAGAAGAAGTACGGCAAGGACGGTCTGGTAGTGATCGGCGTGCACACCCCGGAATACGGTTACGAGCGGATCATCGACAACGTCAAGGATCAAGTGAAGAAGCTCGGCATCACCTACCCGGTGGCCATCGACAACAATTACACAATCTGGCGCAACTTCGATAACCAGTACTGGCCGGCGCATTACCTGGTCGACGCCAAGGGGCAGGTGCGTTACACCCACTTTGGCGAAGGCAGTTACCAGGCGCAGGAGCAGATGATTCAGCAACTGCTCAAAGAGGCCAAGGCGCCGGCTGCGTAAACCGCAAAACTCAATGGCTCACAGGTCTCGCACCATGAGCCATTGTTCGTTGTCCCCGACAGTGTTTCGGGGCCTTTACAAAATCCCGCCATTCATCGGCCAGCGCCCGTTTTTACGGGCTCTCCGGACGATTGGCAGGGACGCCGCACGGCGCCAGCGCGATAGTGGGGGAGCAGGGCCGTCGATGGCTCTGACACCCATAAAAAGAAAGCGAGGTTGCCATGCCGAAATTCGTGATTGAACGCGAGATTCCAGGAGCCGGAAAGCTATCGGAGCAAGAACTCAAGGCCGTATCGCAAACGTCCTGCAACGTGCTGCGTGAACTCGGGCCAGAGGTGCAGTGGCTGCACAGTTATGTGACTGCCGACAAGATCTATTGCGTGTACATCGCACCCAACGAAGAACAGGTACGTGAACACGCAAAGCGTGGGGGATTTCCGGCCAACAGCGTGTCCCGGGTGACGAGCATTATCGATCCGACGACTGCCGAATGATCCCTGTGCTGTGGAGCATCCATTCATGAGTACCCCCATTGATCTCACTGCCCTGAAGGAACGCCAGAAAGTCGCCTGGGCCAGTGGTGACTACGCCGTGATCGGCACCACGTTGCAGATCGTCGGCGAAACACTCGCCGAGGCCTGTGACCTGCGCTGCGATGAAGAAGTGCTGGACGTCGCCGCCGGCAATGGCAATGCCACGCTGGCGGCGGCGCGCCGGGGTTGTCTGGTGACGTCCACCGACTATGTCGCGGCGCTGCTGGAGCGTGGCCAGGACCGGGCGCGCGCCGAGCATCTGGACGTGACCTTTCAGGTTGCCGATGCCGAAGCGTTGCCGTTCGCCGATTCCAGTTTTGACGCAGTGCTGTCGACCTTCGGCGTGATGTTTGCCCCGGATCAGGCCAAGGCGGCCAGGGAGCTGGGTCGGGTCTGTCGCCGTGGCGGACGGATCGGCCTGGCCAACTGGACGCCGGAAGGCTTCGTCGGCCAGATGTTCAAGATCCTCGGCCGCTACCTGCCACCGCCCCCCGTTGCGCAACCACCTTCAAACTGGGGCGCGGAAGCCTGGCTGCATTCGCACTTCGATGATCGCCAATTTCAGGTGCAGGTGACTCGCCGTCACTTCAACTTCCGCTATCGCTCGGCGGCGCATTTCATTGATGTGTTTCGCCACTGGTACGGCCCGGTGCACAAGGCGTTCGCGGCATTGCCGCCGGAGAGCGGGCAGGCGCTGGAAGGGGAATTGACGCAACTGATCGACGGACTGAATCGGGCGGGGGCGGGATCGATGGTGGTACCGAGTGAGTATCTGGAGGTAGTCATCACCAAACGCTGAAGCCATTGTGGGAGCGAGCTTGCTCGCGAATGCAGACTGACATTCAACATCTCTGTTGGCTGACACGCCGCATTCGCGAGCAAGCTCGCTCCCACAGGGATCCCGACAGGGCTTCTATTTCAGATGCGCACCGTCAAACCACTCCAGCGCTGTGCGCCAGATGCAGATGCCGAGGAAGTAAGCCGACGCCAGTAGCCACAGGCCCATCACCAGCGGGTTGATCACCGGGTGGTTCAGCACCAGCGACAGACTGCACAGCAGCCAGATTGCCGTCACCGCAATGTTGATCGGCATGAACCGGCGTACCCGGAATGGGTGCAGGAATTTCATGCGGGTCACGGTCAGCAGCGCCAGGCCGATCACTGTCAGGAAAGTGAGCCACGGCCCCGGATCGATGATGTACAGACACAAGGCAACCACGTTCCACGCGGCGGGGAAGCCGACGAAATAGTTGTCCTTGCTCTTCATGTTGACGTTGCAGAAGCAGAACAGCGAAGACACCAGAATCAACGACACGGTCAGCAACAGGGTGTAGTCGGGCAGGGGAATGTAGCGATAGATGAACAGTGCCGGGATGAACACGTAGGTCAGGTAATCGATCACCAGATCGAGGATCGATCCGTCGAAACTCGGCAGCACCGACTGCACGTTGACCTTGCGCGCCAGTGCCCCGTCGAGGCCGTCGACGATCAGCGCCACGCCCAGCCACATCAGGCAGTGGATCGGCTGGTTTTCCAGCAGGGCAAGGGTGGCCAGAAAAGCGGTGACCACGCCGGTCGCGGTGAAACCATGGGCGCCCCAGGCCTTGAGCCTGGCGATGTGGACGGTCGATATCACGAAGGCGTTCTCCAGAAAGTGCAGCAAGCCGCGTAAACCTTTGCGCAGCAAGGGTGGCGACTAACCGGGTCGGGTTGCAGGTATCGACCGGTCGGGCCGGGTCAAGGTTCACCCGTTCATGAAGATTAGCTGGCCGGGGAAAAAAATCTCTGCAGAATCACTCGCCCATGGCCACGTCAGCCCAACGGTGCTGGCACATCGCATCAAGCGGACTATCGTTGCCTGACGCAGTCATGCACCTTTGCCTGAGGACGACGTCATGAACACCAGTGATCTGCTTGAACAACTGCTGCGAGGCCAGGCCTCGGCAGGACAACAAGGTGGCGCGTCGAACGGCGGCGGACTGGGCGGATTGCTCGGTGGTCTGCTGGGCGGTGGCGGTACCAGCGGCGGCGGTTCTCCTGCCGGCGGGCTGGGTGGCCTGGGCGGGTTGCTCGGTGGACTGCTCGGAGGCGGCGGGGCGCTGGGCGGCGGGGCGCAGCGTCGTTCCGGCGGCACCAATTATGCGGCTCTGGCTTCGCTGGGCATGATGGCGTTCCAGGCGTATCAGGCCTGGCAACGCAGTCAGGCTTCTGCTGCGCCGCCGCAAACCCCGCAAACCGCGGACCTGTTGTCCGGCCCGCAAGTCGAAGAACACAGCCACGCTGTTTTGCGCGCGTTGATCGCTGCAGCCAAGGCTGACGGGCGGATCGACGAGTCGGAAAAGCACCTGATCAGCAGCGAAATCGGCCGCCATACCGACGACCCGAACTTGCAGCAATGGCTCGACGACGAAGTCGCCAAACCCCTGAATGCCACCGAAGTCGCCCAGGCGGCGCAGAATGATCCGGCCATGGCCGCCGAAATGTACCTGGCCAGCGTGATGCTGGTTGACGATCAGCAGGACGCCGAGCGCAATTATCTGGATGAACTGGCGGCGGCGTTGCAGATCGACCCCCAGTTGCAGGTTCACCTGGAGCAGCAGGCCAAGGGCGAGGCCTGACCATCCCGTCCCACAGCCTTCGACCGTTCTGTTCAAGCAAGGAGCGCGTCGAAGGCTCCGTCCGTCAGGGCAATTTTCAAGCCGATTGAATTTTTGACGCGCCAGGCCTCTCTGCTGCAGTAGAGGCGAGTGACTGAGCGTCCTGCCAATCGATCGAGAATATTGCCATGACTGTCCTGACACGCCTGCAAGATGAATCTGCCCAATCGCAACCGCTCGACTCACTGGGTGAGTGGCGGCGTATCCATGAAGCGCTGTTGTCCGATGAAGATACTCAGCCCCTGGCGCAGGCTTTTTTGCAGCACCATCTGAAAAGCGCCGCGCAATTGAAGGAAGAACTGCCGACCGATCCGGCGCTCTGGCATGCCTGGGTGGCGCAGCACTGTGCCGATGTTGCCCGGCAATATGCCGACTACCTGCAACAACGCAAAGCAGGAGGAGCGCGGCAGTTTTTCAGTTGCAAGGCTCATGCACTGTATTTTCTGCAAGCGGTGGCGCCGACCAAACTGGTCGACGGCGCCTGGCTTTACGGCTTGCTGGGACAGTGGCGCGATCCGCGATTCAGCACTCTGATCAGCACCTGTCTTGAAGAATTGGGCGAGGGCAATCCGGCGCAGAATCACGTGGTGATCTACCGGCAATTGCTCGCCGAACACGGTCTGGAACCTGGCAGCCCGCTGCCTGACGAACGTTACCTGCAAGGCGCGCTGCAATTGGCCCTCGGCGCCTGCGGCATGGATTTTCTGCCAGAGGTGATCGGTTACAACCTTGGCTACGAGCAATTGCCACTGCATCTGTTGATCAGCAGCTACGAACTGAGTGAACTGGGGATCGATCCTTACTATTTCACCCTGCACGTCACCATCGACAACGCCAGTACCGGCCACGCACAGAAAGCCGTTCAGGCCGTGCTTGATCTGCTGCCTCTGGAGGCTGATCGCAGCGATTTCCTGCGTCGGGTCTCGCTGGGCTATCGACTCAATGACCTGGGTCAGGGCAGCCGCGCAATCATCGAGGGGTTCGACCTGGAGCGCGAGTTGTTGGCGATGCTTGAGCGCAAGTGTCCGTTTGCTCAGCACATGCACTCCGACTATTGCCGCTTCGAAGGCAAGACCGTCAATCAATGGCTGGCCGACCCGCAGCAGTTGTCCGGCTTCCTGCAAGCCATGCAGAACAAGGGCTGGATCAAGCGCCACGAAGATCCACAGGGCAGTCGCTTCTGGCAGTTGATCGATGGCGATGGTGCGGCGATGTTCGGCGTGTTCAGCGCTTATGAAAAACAACTGGTACACGACTGGATTGCCGGTGACTGGATTTCTGCGGACAAACCCGTCGCGTTCCGCCGCCGCCCCTCGGCCCCTGCGCGGATCGAGGTGCCTGAACAGGACCCCGATGTGCAGCAACTGAATGCGGCACTGCCGGGACAGGACGCGCACACCCAAATCGCGACGTTGATCCCCTGGCTTGCGCCGGCCCGGCACGCACATCCGGCCGGGCTGCTCGCTACTCGTCGTTTCATCCAACTCAAATCCGGCCAGCGTTAAGGAATCATCAATGAATCAGGAAGAACAACTGACCGCCAACGACCTTGTGCTGCTGCAACTGGGTAGGCGCCTGCAGGCCGACGGCTATCGTTTCATCACCCCGACGCCGCTGACCCATCAACGGGTCAACCAGCGCGACGAAGGGCAGGCCGCCGATTGCCTGCGGGATGTATTCGGATGGTCGCGCCCGTTCGAACCGGGCCTTCTATCTGCCGATGAACAGCGGCAATTGCAGGACGCCCAAGTGATCGATCAGTTCGACGGGCGCTTGAAGAGCCGTGTGCGCTGGTCGAGTCTGGATGACCTGCTTTTCGTGCATTCCGGATTTCCGACCGATGCCGCCGATTCGGTGTTCTTCGGCCCGGACACCTATCGCTTTGCTCAACTGATCCACAGCCATTTGCAGCAGAACTTTGCGCCCATCCACCGTGCGGTGGATATCGGTTGCGGCGCCGGAGTCGGCGCGATCCTGATTGGCCGAGCCCGGCGAGAAGCGCAAGTGCTGGCCGTCGATATCAATCCCGCCGCGTTGCGCCTGACCACGATCAACGCGGCGCTGGCCGAAGTGGCCAATGTCGAAGTGCGTACCAGCGATGTGCTGCAAGGCGTCGACGGCGAATTCGACCTGATCGTCGCCAACCCGCCCTACATGGCCGATCCGGCCGGGCGAGCTTACCGCCACGGTGGCGGGACACTGGGGGCGGGGCTGTCACTGCGGATCGTCGAACAGGCGCTCAATCGCCTGAGCCCCGGCGGCTCGTTGCTGCTGTATACCGGTGTGGCGATGGTCGATGGCCGCGATCCCTTCCTCGATACGGTATTGCCACGGCTGGATGAAAAACGCTTCGCCTGGACCTATCGCGAACTCGATCCCGATGTGTTTGGTGAAGAATTGCTCAATCCAGGCTATCAGCGCGTCGACCGGATTGCCGTGGTAGCACTGACTGTGACTCGAACTGGCTGAAACAAGGCAGGTGCAGGATGAGCAGGAGTCTCGACGACTACAACCGGATGCGCGACTTTTCGGCGACCTCTGAACCGTCGGCCGACCGCCGCCGGGGCAAGAAATCGGCCGGCGATCATGCCCTGCAATTCTGCATTCAAAAGCACGACGCCTCGCACCTGCATTACGACTTTCGCCTGGAACTCGACGGCGCACTCAAGAGCTGGGCGGTGCCCAAGGGGCCCTCGCTGGATCCCAAGGTCAAGCGGCTGGCGGTGCACGTCGAGGATCATCCGCTGGACTATGCGACCTTCGAGGGCAGCATTCCCGAGGGGCATTACGGCGCCGGCGATGTGATCGTCTGGGATCGCGGCGTTTGGATTCCGCTGGAAGACCCCGAGAAGGCCTACGCCAAGGGCAAGCTCAAATTCGAACTGCAAGGCGAGAAGCTCGCCGGGGTGTGGAATCTGGTGCGCACCCACATGCCGGGCAAGAAAGAGCAGTGGTTCCTGATCAAGCATCAGGACAGTGCCGCGCGCCCGCAAAGCGACTACGACGTGCTGGTCGCCGAGCCCGACAGCGTGCTCAGTGAACGCACGATCGTCGACAAACCCCGCCTCAGTGCAAAACAGGTCAAGCCACTGAAGGCTTCGGCGAAAGCTGTGCGCAAACCGGCCTCAGACAAACTCGCCGGCGCGCACAAGGCCAATATCCCCGCGCAGCTCAAACCGCAACTGGCCACCCTGGTAGAGAGCGCGCCGCAAGGGGATTGGCAATACGAGATCAAGTTCGACGGCTACCGGATCATGGCGCGCATCGATCATGGAGAGGTGCAGTTGTTCACTCGCAATGGGCATGACTGGACGCACAAATTGCCGAAACAGGCGCAAGCCCTTGCGGCGCTGGGCCTGGAATCGGCGTGGCTTGACGGTGAGATGGTCGTTGCCGACGCAGACGGCGTGCCGGATTTTCAGGCCCTGCAAAACGCGTTCGATTCCGGACGCAGCGAAAACATCCTCTATTACCTGTTCGATGTGCCGTATCTCAACGGCGTCGATCTGCGTGAAGTGCCGGTGCAGGAACGACGCGCAGCGCTGGCCACGGTGCTGAAAGCCCATGAAGATCCGCTGCTGCGCTTTTCCGAAGCGTTCGACGAAACCCCGCAGGCATTGCTTAACAGCGCTTGCCAGATGCGCATGGAAGGCTTGATCGGTAAACGTCTCGGCTCACCTTACGTGTCGCGCCGCAGCAGTGACTGGATCAAGCTCAAGTGCAAGCACCGCCAGGAATTCGTGATCGTCGGTTACACCGATCCGAAAGGCGCGCGCAGTGCGTTCGGCGCATTGCTGCTGGGTCTGCATGATCGTGACAGCGGCGAGTTGCGATACGCCGGCAAGGTCGGCACCGGATTCAATGAAACCACCCTCAAGAGCATCCTTGCCCGGCTCAAACCGCTGCGGGTGAAGAAACCGGCGGTGGCCAATCCGCCCACGGGTTTCGAAGCCAAGGGGGTGCACTGGCTCAAGCCGAGTCTGCTGGCGGAAGTGGCGTTTGCCGAAATGACTCAGGACGGCTCGGTGCGCCACGCCGTGTTCCATGGCTTGCGCGAGGACAAACCGGCCAAGGACATCACCGAGGAGCGCGCCAGACCGATGAAGACGTCAAAGGCCCAATCAACCGCGCCGTCCCAATCCGGCCTGGCCGACGGCAAGGTGCGGATCACTCACCCCGACCGGGTGATCGACGCCAGCAGCGGCACCACCAAAATGCAGCTGGCCGAGTATTACGCCAGCGTCGCCGAATGGATTCTGCCGCAGCTCAAGGATCGCCCGGTGGCGCTGGTGCGTGCGCCGGACGGTATCGGCGGTGAGCTGTTCTTCCAGAAGAACGCCGAAAACCTGGCGATCCCCGGCATCCGCACGCTGGACAAGGAGCTGACCGGCCAGCCGGTGATGCTGATCAACAACGCCGAAGCCTTGATTGGCGCGGTGCAGATGAGCACGGTCGAACTGCACACCTGGAATGCCACCACGGTGGATCTGGACAAGCCCGACCGCTTTGTTCTGGACCTCGACCCGGACCCGGCGCTGCCGTGGAAAAGCATGGTCGAAGCCACGGCACTGACCCTGACCGTGCTCGATGAACTGGGCCTCAAGGCGTTCCTCAAGACCAGTGGCGGCAAGGGCATCCATTTGATAGTGCCGCTGACCCGCAAGCATGGCTGGGACGAGGTCAAGGATTTCAGCCACGCCATCGTCACTCACATGGCGAAGTTGTTGCCGGAGCGTTTTTCTGCGGTGTCCGGGCCGAAAAATCGGGTGGGGCGGATCTTTATCGATTACCTGCGCAACGGTCTGGGCGCCACCACCATTTGCGCCTACGCGGCGCGTACTCGCGAAGGGTTGCCGGTGTCGGTGCCGCTGTTTCGGGACGAAGTGGGCGAGATCAAGGGCGCCGATCAATGGAACGTGCGCAATGTTCACGAACGGCTCGCGGAGGTGGGCGATGAGCCTTGGGCGCAGATGAAGAAAACCCGGCAGAGCATCACGGCCGAGATGCGCAAGCGGGTGGGCATGAAAAAGTGATCAAGTGCCGCGCAGCAAGTCGTGGGCGTTGAGCAGATCGAACGCCACTTGCGGATTGTTTTCCAGGCCACGGCGGATGGCGGCCGGAATGGTTTTGCGGGTTTTTCGGCAGAGCCCGGCAAGCTCTTCGACCTCGATCTCGATGCCGCCTCGCACCGTCCGCACTTCACCGAACTTCGGTGCGATCCGCACGCGAATCCCCAGCTGATCGAACATCTTGCCTTGCAGACGCTCAAGATCGGCGAGGTCTTTGAGGTTTTCCAGACGCTCTAGCAGACGCTTCTCCTCCTCGCGGGTCAGCAGCAGGATGCGCACATCCGCGCCGGGTGTATCCAGCAACGGATCGCGCCCGCAGATGCACAGACCCGGCGGGCAAGGAGAGCGGAGGGAGGCGGAAATCGTCATGGCCTCCATCATAGAGGCCCTCAGACGGTTTTGCCCATGGTGGTTCGACAGCCGTCCATCGGCAGTGCAGACCATCGGCAGGAAACAACGGTGGCGGATCCGTCAGCCACGATCATCGGACGTGCCGTGGTTACTGCGACAGACCTTCGTAGTGAACCAGGATGGCATTGGCCAGCTCTTCATCGCTGGCGTTCAGGCCAGGATTGTCCTGACGCACCTGTTGCAGCACCGATTCCAGGTACACGCCACGGATCGTTCCGCCGCTGGCGACGAATGCGGACAAGTCGTCACGGGCCGGAATCACCATTTTGTGATCCTTGAAGGTCGAATACAGCGAAGCTGAAACCCCCGCCGAAGTGGCGACATCCCCTGCGTCCACGCGAGCAAGGGCCGAGCCGAACGGCAGGCACAGCATGAGAGACGAAACGAGTAATAAACGGCGCATGACGGTGTTCCTCCAGCAGCGTAAAGCGAAAAGGAAGTACCACATAATGTGAGAGGTGCCGGACAGCACGGGAGTTCCGTACGCCGGGCCCGGCGGTAGCGAGCGAGAACGAGAAGTGCTGCACAGTCCTCGTTTTTACCGGATGTAACGACACACCCTGCGACGCTCTAAAGCGGCGGATTCACGCAAATAGGCTTAACTGAAGCGTTGAAAGGCGCCGCGTGGCGCGACCAGAGAGGAAATCACGGTGTCGATCAAACTGCGTTTGGTGTTGCTGATTGCGACCAGCCTGCTGACGGCGTTGATCGTGAGCCTGGTCAGTTACGTCGGCAATCAGCGGATGGCGTCGGCGGTCAGTGACAACGCGGTCAGCATGAGCGCGCTGCGCAACCACATGGAAGCCGACATGATGCACGACGCCCTGCGTGCCGATGTGTATTCGGCGATGCTGGTGGGGCTGGGCAAAAGCACGAGTTCGGCGGACGAGGTGCGCCGTTCGGTTGAGGAGCATGCGGCGCATTTTCGCGAGGTGCTGGGTGATAACCTCAAGCTGCCGCTCAATCCGACGATCAGGTCCGGGCTGGAGCAGATCAAGCCCAGCCTCGATACCTACATCAGCGCCGGCGAGCAGATCGTCGGCCTTGCACTGGAAAACCCGGACAACGCCCAGCAGCATCTGGGCACCTTCAGCACCGCATTCAGCCAGCTCGAAGAACAGATGGCCTCCCTCAGCGAACTGATCGAAACCAATACCCGGCAGACCAGCGAAGGCACCGGGGCGGCGATCCGCAACGCCAATGTCGCACTCGCTATCGTCCTGATCGCCAGCCTGTTGCTGCTGTTGGCCCAGGGTCGCTGGGTGATTCTGAGCATCATGGGGCCGTTGAAATCCGCCAGCCGCATCGCCGAAAGCATCGCCCACGGCAACCTCAGCGAACCGATCGCCGAACCGTCCGGCAAGGACGAAGCCAGTGCGCTGATCCGCACGCTGGCCACCATGCAGCACGACCTGCGGGACATGATTGACGTGGTGCGACGCAACGCTCACGGCGTCAGTGGCATGAGTGAACAACTGAGCCACGGCTGCCACCAGGTGGCCGACAGCAGTCAGCAGCAAAGTACCGCCGCCGGCACCATGGCGGCCGCCGCGAGCCAGATGACCGCCAGCATCGAGGAAATCACCCGTCACGCAGAGCGCGCACTGGACATGGCCAGCCAGGCCGAATCACTGGCGAAAAACGGCGGGCAGGTGATTCATCAGGTGGTCAGCGACATGGACGACATTGCGCGATCCGCCCAGCAATCGGCGCAAGTGATCCGCACCCTGGATCAGGAATCCGAAGGGATCTTCAACATTATCCAGGTGATCAAGAGCATCGCCGACCAGACCAACCTGCTGGCGCTCAATGCGGCGATCGAGGCGGCCCGGGCGGGCGAACAGGGCAGGGGCTTTGCGGTGGTGGCCGATGAGGTGCGCAGTCTGGCGGCGCGCACCAGCGCCTCGACCCAGGAAATCGCCGCGATGGTCGCGCGCATCCAGAACAGCACCCGCGAGGCCGTCAGCAGCATGGAGGCCGGTGTTGCACAGGTCGACAAGGGCATGGCCGTCACCGCCGACGTCGAACGCGCCATCCGCGAAATCCTCGACGCCACCCTGAGCACCACGCAACTGGTCAACGACATCACTCGCACCATCGGCGAACAGAGCCAGGCGAGCAACGAGATTGCCCATCAGGTGGAAATGATTGCGGGCATGTCGGAGGGCAACAGCAAGGTGATCGGTCAGACGGCCACTACCACGGATGAGCTGTCGAGCCTGGCGGGGCAGTTGGCGCAGTCGGTGGATCGGTTTCGGTTGTGAGGGGTTTCGGACTGCACAACTGAGTGGTGCAGAGACCCGATTTGTAACAGGTGAAAGTCCGGGTGCCGGATTGGAAGAGCCTGTCAACCAGCTGAAAGGCTTAAGCCAGAGCCGCTGACGGGGTCATGTTCGGGCGCTGTCTGCCGATAAGTCCTTGAACGGATAAAGACTATCGAGTCGCGAACAGACGCGCGGGTTTGCCATGACGTGATATTCTTCGCGCCACTTGTTTTGACCCCATTCAGTCGGGCGCGCTATTCGGCGGGCCAGGCAGAACCCCTGTCGCTCAAGTAGCTGAAGCCAATAATGATAAAAAGTCAGTTCAGAAGGGACATATAACTGAGGTCGACGCAGCCAGTCGGCCTTGTGTGCCCACCCGTCAAAATTGAAGTGTGTCGGAACCCGCGACGCTGGCCTGAGTGTCGCGAAAAAGGGGGAACGCATACGCACAACAGCGGCGGGCGGAAGGCGTTTTATCATAGGTGCAACAGATGTTTAAAAAAGTGAACACAGCCTTGCTGGGGCTGGCTTTGGCGATGGGGATGTCGTCCGCCAATGCCGAAGAAGCAAAGAAAGTCGACGTCCTGCTGATCGGCGGCGGCATCATGAGCACCACCCTGGGTGTGTGGATCAATGAGCTGGAACCGACCTGGTCGATGGAGATGGTCGAGCGCCTCGACGGCGTCGCCCTCGAAAGCTCCAACGGCTGGAACAACGCCGGTACCGGTCACTCCGCACTCGCCGAGCTGAACTACACCCCGGAAGACGACAAGGGCAACGTCACGATCCCGAAAGCTGTCGAGATCAACGAAGCGTTCCAGGTCTCCCGCCAGTTCTGGGCCTGGCAGGTTCGTCAAGGCGTCCTGAAAGACCCTCGTTCGTTCATCAACACCACTCCGCACATGAGCTTCGTGTGGGGCGATGACAACATCAAGTTCCTGAAAAAGCGCTACGAAGCCCTGCAAGCGAGCCCGCTGTTCGCCGGCATGCAGTACTCCGAAGACCCGGCTGTGATCAAGAAGTGGGTTCCGCTGATGATGGAAGGGCGTGACCCGAACCAGAAAATCGCGGCCACCTGGAGCCCGCTGGGCACCGACATGAACTTCGGCGAAATCACCCGCCAGTTCGCCGGTTACCTGCAGACCAAGCCTAACTTCAGCATGAAGCTGTCGAGCGAAGTCCAGGACATCACCAAGAACGCCGATGGCACCTGGCGCGTCAGCTACAAAAACCTGAAAGACGGTACCAAGACTGAAACCGACGCCAAGTTCGTGTTCATCGGCGCCGGCGGCGGTGCACTGCACCTGCTGCAGAAGTCCGGTATCGAAGAAGCCAAGGAATACGCTGGCTTCCCGGTAGGCGGCTCGTTCCTGGTGACCGATAACCCGGCCATCGCCGAACAGCACCTGGCCAAGGCCTACGGTAAAGCTTCGGTTGGCGCGCCTCCGATGTCCGTTCCGCACTTGGACACCCGTGTCCTGGACGGCAAGCGCGTCATCCTGTTTGGCCCGTTCGCGACGTTCAGCACCAAGTTCCTGAAGGAAGGTTCGTACCTGGACCTGCTGACCAGCACCACCACCCACAACATCTGGCCTATGACCAAGGTCGGCATCAAGGAATACCCGCTGGTCGAGTACCTGGCCGGTCAATTGATGCTGTCGGATGAAGACCGTCTGAACGCGCTGAAAGAATACTTCCCGAACGCCAAGGCTGAAGACTGGCGCCTGTGGCAAGCCGGCCAGCGCGTGCAAATCATCAAGCGTGATGAAGCCGCTGGCGGCGTGCTGAAACTGGGCACCGAAATCGTTGCTTCCAAGGACGGCTCAATTGCCGGTCTGCTGGGCGCATCCCCAGGCGCGTCGACCGCTGCACCGATCATGCTGAGCGTGCTGCAGAAAGTCTTCAAAGACAAAGTCGCCAGCCCTGAGTGGCAAGCCAAGCTGCACCAGATCGTTCCAAGCTACGGCACCCAGCTGAACAACGATCCGGCCAAAGTGGCTGAAGAGTGGGCGTACACCGCCAAGATCCTGCAACTGCCAACCCCTCCGGTGATTGGCCAGGCTGCAGCTCCAGCGGCGGACGCCTCGGCTGAAAAAGCCCCGGCTCCAAAAGAAAGCGCTGCACGTGACATGGCTCTGTAACCAGACGCCTGACACACGAAGCCCACTGAACCGGTGACGGTCAGTGGGCTTTTTTGTGTCCGGGGATCAGGCTTTGGCGGCGGCCAGGTACGCCCCCAGACGCCGTCCCATCTCTTCGCCCAAGGCTTGCAGCCCACTCAACGGCCGCACCATCACCTCGAACTCGACAATCTTGCCCTGTTCATCGAAACGGATCATGTCGATGCCCTTGAGCTCCTTCGCGCCGACTTTGGCGCTGAACTCGAGCACCACATTCAGGCCATCGGCCGTCGCCAGTTCACGGTGGTATTTGAAGTCTTCAAACACTTCGAACACGGTATTGAGGATCATCGAGACCACCGGGGCGCCGGGGTAGGGCGTATGGGCCATCGGCGAACGGAATACCGCTTCGGGGTCGAGCAGCTCCGGCAGGGCCTTGAGGTTGCCGGTGCGGATCATCTCGTGCCAGCGGTGCAGGGATTCTGCAACGTGGGGGTGCAGGTTCAGATCGGACATGGTTTCACTCCTGTATTTTTTGTTGTTCTTGGCGCGGCGCCCATGACTCTAGATCAAAGCGGCACAATGGAAACCCTCTGTACTGATCTGAATATCGACCCATGCGCCAGCCCGATCCATCTGATCCGCTTTTTCCTGTCGGATCTGCGTCTGTAACCATCTCAGCCACGGGCCCAGAATAGCCCTGCCGTTCGGCCACACGCGACGTGCTTCATTCCGGAGCGCCCGGTGCGCCGGACATTCAGTAATCAGGAGGCCTTCATGGCTAAGATGGCGATTTTCCTCGGCGGCTTTCTTGTGTTGACCATCATGATCGGCGTTCTTGCCACGATTTCCCCGGTTTGACGATCAGTCGTCGAAGTGCGACTTGCAGCGCTGTTCGAGGTTTTCGGATGACACCGGATCAAGGCGCCCCGAACAACATCGTCCAGTAAACCCCTTCATCACTGCGCGCCTCACTGGCAAACCCGGCGCCGACCTGGGTGAACATCGGGTTCATCAGGTTGGCGCAGTGGCCTGGGCTGGCCAGCCAGCCGGCCATGGCCTTGCCCGGTGAGCTTTGCCCGGCGGCGATGTTTTCGCCGATCTGCCGGCCACGGTAACCGGCCGCCCGGGCGCGATCTGCCGGGCCGTCGCCGTCCGGGTCGCGGTGTGCGAAGTAGTTGCCGTAGGCCATGGCCTTGCTGTGGCCCTGGGCGGCGGCGCCGAGCGCCGGGTTCCAGCTCAAGGGCCGGGCGGCGGCGAAGCGCTGGCGACCGCACATGCGCGGGCGGGCGCGGGCGGCGTTGACCTCGGCCAGCAACGCCTTGCCGACGTTGCGGTTGTCGCCGACGCGACTGTCGAGCACCGGCCGGGCCAGCACCACTTGCCATTCACTGCGGGCGCGGCTGATGCCGATGTCGGCGTATTGACCGTCGAGCAATGCGCCACAGTAATCGTCTTGCAGCATTTCGAATGCCTCTTCGGCGTCCTGCGCACCGACGATCCGGATGCTGCGCACCGCCACGGCCGCGTAGCCGGAATCCTTCAATCGTTCGCGCAATCCACCACCGTAGCCATAGCCGACCGGCAACGCCAGGTTTGACTTCAGCGTCAGCGGCGCGAGCCGTTGGGCCGGGCGTCGGTCACAACGTTGCGGATGGGCGCGGTAGTCGTTGATGGCGGCCACCAATTGGCGCTCGACGCCGGCGTGGGCAGGAGGAGAAAGCAGGGGAGAAAGAATCAACAGGCACAGAGAAACGAAGCGAGACGAACGTACGGCGTGGCGCATGGGACGCAAAGCTCTGAAAAGGACAACGCTGAAGGGAAGTCAACCGCAGAACGCGGCGCGGGTAGGACTGGCCTTTTTGCACTTGGTTCACCCGTCAGCAGCGGGTTTCAACGGCTGCCGACGAAGTGCTCAGCGATTCAACACATCCTCGATCCATTGCAGGTATTGCGGCCGTTCGGAAATCGAATTGTGTGCCGAATCCGCCACCACTTTGAGCGTGGCCACACCGTCGGGAAAACTGTGCAGCAGGCGTTCGGTGCTGGCCCGTGGAATCACCTCGTCATCGCTCGCTGCCAGCAACAGCGTTGGCACGCGGATGTGCGCCGCGTACTGGCCTGACCGGAAACGATCCTTGAGCAACCACTGCACCGGTACCCACGGGTATTGGCGGGCGGCGATTTCTTCGAGGCTGTTGTAGGGCGTGACCAGAATCAGCCGCGCCACCGGCCGCTGGCTGGCCAGCCGCACCGCGACCCCGGAACCGAGGCTGCGCCCCAGCAGCGCGACCTGCGGATGACTGGCATACACCTGATCGAACAGCGCCAGTGCGTCCCCGGCGATCGCCTCTTCGGAGGGCGAACCGCCGCTGCCGCCAAAACCCCGGTAATGCAGCAAATACAACGAATAGTCAGGGAACGCCTCGGAAAGCTCCGGCAGGTTGCGCGAAACGTCCTCGGCATTTCCGCCGAAGTAGATCAGCGCTTTGGCTCCGGAGCGCTCGCGCACCGTCACGCGGATCTCGGCGTCGGGCATGTTCAGCGTCAACCGTGAATCCGGTGACTCCACGCTGGCGGGCTGGGGGAAATAGATCAGCGCCCGCTGAAATACGAACAGCGCCGCGCACAGGATCAAGTACACGGCGACGATCAATGCGACGAGTGACAACAAGGTTCTGGACATTCGACTAACTTTAACCGGGCGCGCAGGTTGGCTGTCGCAGTGTAGTCCAACGGTCTTACGGGCTGCGTCAAAACACAAGGTGCAACAGATCCACAGGGCAAGGGCGCCAGCATGAACCACACTGAGGGATATTCCCGCCGCCGGTTGCTGACGCTGGCAGCCGGGGTGTCAGCGGTTTTCACCTTTGACCGGGCGCTGGCCGCCATTACATCGCCGAACGCCACAGGAGCCGAGACCATGCAGACACGTCCCATCCCTTCGAGCTCCGAGCCACTGCCGCTGGTGGGGTTGGGCACGTATCGCGGTTTCGACGTCGCTCCCGGCGATCCGGTCTACAAACAATTGCCAGGGGTGCTCGGCGAGCTGTTCAAAAAGGGCGGCACGGTGATCGACAGCTCGCCCATGTACGGCCGCGCCGAGGAAACCACCGGTGAATTGCTCTCGATCCACGAACCGCGTTCGCCGGCATTCCTGGCGACCAAGGTCTGGACTCGTGGCCGCGAAGAGGGCATCGCGCAGATGGAACAGTCGTTCAGCCTGCTGCGCACCGAGCGCATCGACCTGATGCAGATCCATAATCTGCTCGACTGGCAAACCCACCTGCCGACCCTGCGCGAATGGAAAGAGCAGGGCCGCATCCGCTACATCGGCATAACCCACTACACGCCGTCGGCCTATGACGAGGTCGAAGCGGTGCTCAAGGCGGAGTCGCTGGATTTCCTGCAAATCAATTACGCCCTGGATGATCGCGGGGTCGAGAAACGCATCCTGCCGCTGTGCCGCGAACTCGGAGTGGCGGTGATCTGCAACCGGCCCTTCGGCGGCGGCGACCTGCTCGCGCGGCTCAAGGGCAAACCGCTGCCGGGCTGGGCGGCGCAAGTCGGGGTCAAAAGCTGGCCGCAACTGGCGTTGAAATTCCTGCTGGCGCACCCGGCGGTGACCTGCGTGATACCCGGCACCAGCAATCCGCTGTACATGGCCGACAATGCCGGCGCCGGATTCGGGCTGATGCTGACCGATGCGCAGAGGCAGCAGTTGATTGCGCTGGTGAGTTAGTCATCTCTCGGGAATGAGTCGCGCACTAGCACCCGATGCTAGTGCGCGAGGGGTTTCAGATCATCGGCGGCAACGCATCCAGAATCTTGTCCAGGGTAATCGGATACTCCCGCACCCGCGCGCCCGTGGCGTTGTAGATGGCATTCGCCACCGCCGCGCTGACCCCGCAAATCCCCAGTTCACCGACACCCTTGGCTTTCATCGGCGATGAAATCGGGTCGGTTTCATCGAGGAAAATCACCTCCTGATGCGGAATGTCGGCATGCACCGGCACTTCGTAGCCCGCCAGGTCATGGTTGACGAAAAATCCCTGGCGTTTGTCCACCGCGAGTTCTTCCATCAATGCTGCGCCGACGCCCATGGTCATCGCGCCGATCACCTGGCTGCGGGCCGATTTCGGATTGAGAATCCGCCCCGCAGAGCACACCGCGAGCATACGCCGCACACGAACTTCGCCAGTGGCGGCATCGACGGCGACTTCGACGAAGTGCGCGCCGAAGGTCGATTGCTGGTACTGCTTGGCGAGGTCTGCGAATTCGATGCTGTCCTCCACTTCGATCGGGGCATGTTGCGCGGCCTCGCGTAACGGCACGTTCTTGTTGCCCAGTCGCACGTGTCCATCGGCAAACTGCGCTTCACCCGCGCTCATGCCAAGTTTGGCGGTGACTGCTTCGCGCAGTTTCATGCACGCTGCGTAGACCCCGGCGGTCGAGCAGTTGGCGCCGAACTGGCCGCCGGAACCGGACGACACCGGAAAATTCGAGTCGCCCAAGTGCACAGTCACATCGTCGAGACGCACGCCCATCACTTCGGCGGCAGTCTGGGCAATGATCGTGTAGCTGCCGGTGCCGATGTCCGTCATATCGGTTTCAACGGTGATTTTGCCGTCGCGCTCCAGCCGCACGCGTGCGCCGGACTTCACCAGCAGGTTGTTGCGAATGGCCGCCGCGACGCCCATGCCGATCAGCCAGCGACCTTCGCGACGGCTGCCGGGCGTCGCATTGCGTTTATCCCAGCCAAAGCGTTCGGCGCCGGTTTGCAGGCATTCGATCAGACGCCGCCGGGAAAACGGTCGCTCGGTTTTCACCGGATCGACCTGCGTGTCGTTGAGGATGCGGAACTGGATCGGATCGAGTTTGAGCTTTTCCGCCATCTCGTCCATGGCGATCTCCAGCGCCATCAGCCCCGGCGTTTCACCGGGCGCGCGCATGGCGTTGCCTTCCGGCAGATCCAGCGGGGCCAGGCGCATGCTCACCAGACGATTTTCTGCGGCGTAGAGCAACTGACTGGGCTGCGCCGCGACTTCGACCTTGCCGTCTTCAAGATTGCCCGACCAGCCCTCATGGGCGATAGCGGTGAGTTTGCCGTCTGCCGTGGCGCCCATGCGGATGCGCTGGACGGTGGCGGGGCGGTGGGTGGTGTTGTTGGCGATCTGCGGACGGGCGAGCGCGACCTTCACTGGCCGGTTCGCCAGACGCGCGCCGAGGGCGGCGAGGATCGCGTCGGCACGAATGAACAGCTTGCCGCCAAATCCGCCGCCAATGTACGGCGAGATCAACCGCACGTTTTCCTTGGGCAGGCCGAGAGTGGTGGCGATGTCGCCGACGCTCCAGGCGATCATCTGGTTGGAGGTCCAGAGCGTCACCTGATCGCCTTTCCAGGCGGCGAGGGTCGCGTGGGGCTCCATCATTGCGTGGGACTGATCCGGCGTGGTGTAGGTCTGGTCGAACTGCACGGGTGCGGCGGCGAAGGCGCTGGCGAAATCGCCGTGGGTGACGTCCGGCAGTTCGTCTTTCGGCTCCACGCCCTGATCACGCACACTGGCCAGATCAAATTGACCTTTGTCGGCTGCGTATTCGACGTTGACCAATTGCGCGGCGGCCCGCGCCTGTTCGAAGGTTTCGGCGACCACCAGCGCCACGGCCTGGTGATAGTGCTGCACTTGCGGCCCGGCCAGCAGGTGCGCGGCGTTGTATTTGCCTTTGCCGAGCTTGCCGGCGTTGGCGGCGGTGACGATCGTCAGCACCCCCGGCGCGGCGCGGGCGGCATCCAGATCGATGCGGGTGATGCGGCCCTTGGCAATGGCCGAACCGACCATCACGCCGTAGGCCTGATTTTTCACGGCTTCATGTTGCTCGTAGGCGTAAGGTGCCTGGCCGCTGGTTTTCAGCGGGCCTTCGATGCGGTCGGTGGGTTTGCCGATGACGTTCAACTGGTCGATCGGGTTGGTCTTGGCGGGCGTGTCGAATTTCATGCTTCATCCCTCGCTTGGGCCCGCACCGAGGCAATGGTGCGCTCGACCAGCGTCACTTTGAACTGGTTGTCAGAGGTCGGCGTGGCGCCCTCGAGCAGGCGCGCGCTGACGGCCTTCGCGCCTTGCGGCAACAGCGCTTCCGCCGCTTCGACCCGCCAGGGTTTCGGCGCGATGCCGCCGACCGCAATGCGACCGCTGCCATCCTTCTGCAGGATCATGCCGACGGACACCAGGGCGAAGGCGTATGACGAACGGTCACGCACCTTGTGATAGACGTGGGTGCCGCCCACTGGCGCGGGCAAGGTTACGCCGGTGATCAGTTCGCCCGGTGTCAGGCTGGTTTCGACATTCGGGGTAGTGCCTGGCAATTGATGGAAGTCCGCCATGGCGATGCGCCGGGTGCTGCCATCGGCCTTGATCGTTTCGACCTGAGCATCGAGCGCGCGCATCGCAATCGCCATGTCACTCGGATGGGTCGCGATGCACGCGTCGCTGACACCGATGATGCCGAGTTGTCGACTGACCCCGCCAATCGCCGCGCAGCCACTGCCGGGATTGCGTTTGTTGCAGGCCTGATTGGTGTCGTAGAAATACGGGCAGCGGGTGCGCTGAAGCAGATTGCCGGCAGTGGTCGCCATGTTGCGCAACTGGCCCGAGGCGCCGGCGAGCAAGGCGCGGGACAGCAGCGCGTAGTCTTTCCGGACCCGACTGTCGGCGGCCAGATCGGTGTTGCGCACCAAGGCGCCGATGCGCAAACCGCCGTCGTCGGTCGCTTCGATCTGATCGAGGCCCAGGTGATTGACGTCAATCAGCTGCTGCGGTGTTTCGATGTCCAGTTTCATCAAGTCCAGCAGGTTGGTGCCGCCGGCGATGAAACGCGCACCTTCGATTTGCGCGGCCAGGGCTGCGGCTGCGGCGGGAGAGTCGGCGCGGCTGTAGTTGAACGCTCTCATGCTGGCACCTCCGCGACTTCGCTGATGGCTTCGATGATGTTCGAGTAGGCGCCGCAACGGCAGATGTTGCCGCTCATGCGTTCCTGCAATTCGCTGGCGATCAGTTGCGGTGCTTCGGTGAGGCTGGCGCTGGCGTGGCTGGGGATACCGTTGCGAATTTCCTCAAGCACCGCCACCGCCGAACAGATCTGCCCCGGCGTGCAGTAGCCGCATTGGTAACCGTCATGCTTGATGAACGCCGCCTGCATCGGATGCAATTGGTCAGGCATGCCGAGGCCTTCGATGGTGGTGACTTTGGCGCCGTCCTGCATCACCGCCAGGGTCAGGCAGGAATTGATTCGCTGGCCATCGACGATCACCGTGCAGGCGCCGCACTGGCCGTGGTCGCAACCCTTTTTGCTGCCGGTCAGGTGCAGGTGTTCGCGCAGCGCATCGAGCAGGGTGGTGCGGGTGTCAATCTCCAGCGTCTGCGGCTTGCCGTTGACTTCAATTGTCACTTTGGCCATGGCCGGTTGCTCCAGAGTGGCCGCGTAGGCCTTGAGGCTGATGAAGGGCGGCATCGCGAACGCAGTCGCGGTCACGGCCCCGAGAATCAGGAAACGGCGTCGGGAAATCGCCGACGGCGGATGGTCGTTCATGGCTGAGATTCCTCTTTTCAGGTCGGCAGGTTGCAAATGACCCGCTCGGGCATGCCGGCGTCGTCGCCAGTCTTGGTCTGTTCTAGGAGTGACCGCAGGGGGGAGGAAAAGGTTTTGTCGGATTTCGTCTTGTTGTCGTGCCGGTCAGAGCCATCAATCGGCCACCGTGTGGAGGGGCCGTACACGGCGGGCAGGGCGATGAACGGTCGTTGATGGCCAGTGAATCTAAGCCGGTTTCCCCGGTCGTATCTGCGCCAGCGCGTACCCGCGCTGCGTTGACTGTTTCCGTCGTCAAGACCTTGGTTTTAGGGAAAATCTGAATGATGCGTGCAACAAGCCTGCTGCTGACTGTTTCCGCCGCCGTATTGCTGGGCGGCTGTGTGGCGGATTTCGATGATGACCATCGGCATGGCCGGCATTACGACCGCGATCATGGCCGTTACTACGATCATGACCGACGCTGGGACGACCGCGACGACGACCGCCGCGACGGGCGTCGTTATTACCGCGACCGGGATGATGACTGACTGAAACGAAGAGGGCGCTCCCCGACGGGAGCGCCCTCTGGCATTAAAAATGAGCGCTCGCCCGGACGCTGGATCGCGCAGGCACGGAGGCCTCGATGTCCAGCAAATGGGTGGCGAGAATGTCGCTCAGAAAACGGAACTGATCGTTGAAGCCGACCACTTCATTGCTGAAATGATTGCTGGCGGCGGGCATCAACAGATCTTCGAAGGCTTTGTCGAACACCAGCGCTTGTGTCTTGCGCGACACGGCGTGCTGATCGTAGTAGTTGCTGCCGAAGACCGGAAAACTCACGGCGAGGGTGACGGTACTGAACATGATGTGAACTCCTCGTGCTGTGTGTTTCGGATGGGTGCATCGTGCCTTCGGCGAGCGGTCGGCGGAAGGCGATCGTCGCAATGGTGAATATCGACGCCATTGATGGTTGGACTGCTCCAGTCTGGACCTGCGGATAATCGGCGCACCGCACGCACCTATACTCATTTCATCGCTCCCGGAATCTCAGGTCTTGCGACCGCAGAACAGATAAGGACCGCCACCGTGAACCTGCGCGCGCTGCTCGTCGCCGCACTGGTGTTGCTGGCCGGCTGCGCCACCACGGCGCGGGCCCCGGTGACCTCGCCTGCAGTGGTGGTCTCGCCGGCCACCTGGCAGCAGATCGATCGGGAAATCATCAGCGCCTCGAAGCAAGCCACCGAGCAGGTCAAGCTGTTCGCCCGTGGCTCGATGGAACATTGGCGCATTCGGGTCTATGAGCAAACTGAAGAAAATTTCATCCCGTGGTTCAGCAGTTACTGGACCCAGGAATGGCTGTCGATGAAGGTCAGCTGGTACACGATCAGTGCCAGCGGCGAGCAGGATGCTTCGGCCAGGCGTCTGGCGGCCTATCTGCTGGAGCAATATCAGGAACGGGTGCTGGCGCCGGTGGCGGTGGAGATTGATCCGGACGCGATTCTCGGCCAGTCCACGGCGTTCTACGCGCAACTGATGGCGCAGCAGATGCCGCTCATCGCCCAGCGCCACGGCGTGCCCATCGCCCAGCTCAACGGACGGTTGCAGAAAATCCCTGCCATCGCCCTTGGCCCGCCGCCGGCCCGCGATGCCTCGCTGTATCAGGTTGTCAGCACTGAGCCGTTGAACACGCTGCCGGCCTACGCCGCGCTGATCGACAAGATCCACACCGACGGCGGCTCGAAAGGCGTGGCCTCGACCGATACGGCGATGGCGCCGGTGGCCAGGCGCGCCAGCCAGCGCATGGAGGCGGAAATGGCCCCGCGCGGCGCTGCCAGTGCGGTGGCGGCAGCGGCAGGCAAACTGGCCGGGGCGCTGATTTCAGTCGGGGTGGCGGGCATCCGCGCGATCATTCAGGCCAACGATCGTCCCGACAGCGAAGCGCTGATCCGCAGCAGCCTGGGCAACACCTTCGACAAGGCCTGGCTGAAACTGGTGCAAGACCCCAACACCGGCGTGATGGCTGGCACGCTGCACATGGCGGCGCAGGTCGAGGGCAATCTGCGCGGGCGGGACGAACCGTCGGTCGGGTTGGGCGTCCACCGTGTCGAATGGCGGCCGCCCGAGTCGACTACTCAGCAGATCGAACCCAACCTGCAAGGAGAATGATCATGGCTTACATCGATGTGTTCGTGGCGCCCGTGCCGAATGCCAACCGCGAACAGTACAAAAAACACTGCGAGATCGCCGCGAAGCTGTTCAAGGAGTACGGCGCCCTGGAGGTGATTCAGGGCTGGGGCGATGACGTACCGGACGGCAAGGTCACCTCATTCCCGATGGCCGTGAAACTCAAGGAAGGTGAAACCGTATCGGCGGGCTGGCTGGTCTGGCCGGACAAGGCCACCCGCGACGCCGGCATGGGCAAAATGATGGAAGATCCGCGCATGCAGCCGGACGTCAATCCAATGCCGTTCGATGGGCAGCGGATGATTTTCGGCGGCTTCAAGGACATTCTCGAGTCCTGATGCTGCGCTGCCGGATCACTCCGCCGACGGGGTGATCCGGCAGCCTTTGCGGTTGCGGATCTGCTCGTCCGACGGCCGTTCGCGGACGAATTCGAAACGCGGCTCTCCTTCGCTGTAATGCACCAGCCAGCCCCATTCCAGTTCACTCTCATCCTGTCCGGGATCCGGCGGTCGGGCCCACCAGGGTTCTTTGCTGAGGATCTCGCGCATGACGTCCTCCGGTTGATGGCAATCGTTGAACTATAAACCTCATGCCGAGAGTCGCCAGAAACGGGCGTGTAGAATCCAGGGATTTCGACGAACGAAGGAGCGTGACCATGACGGACGAAACGCGCGGGGATCAACCCTTCAAGCGGCTGTTCTTCGCCCTGGACTGCCCGCCGGCGCAGCGCAAGGCGATTGCCCAGTGGCGCAGCGAACTGGGTTTGCGCACCGGCAAACCGGTGCCGGCGGACAACTTTCACCTGACGCTGCTGTTTCTCGGCGCGGTGCCATTGGCGCAGATTGGCGAAGTCTGCGAGGCGGTGGCGAAAGTGCGCACTCCGGGGGAAGCGCTGAGGATTTCATTGGATCGGTTGCAGGTCTGGCGACGTGCCGGAGTGTTGTCGCTGGCGCCGGAGCAGGCACCGCAGGGATTGCTGCGTCTGGTGTATGCGCTGGAGCAGGCGATGTTGCCGTTCGGGTTTGAAGAGGCGACGCGCGAGTACCGTCCGCACCTGACGCTGGCCCGGGACTATCGCGCGCCGGAGCCGGAATCCGCCACGCCGCCGGAGTTCTTCCTGCGCGCCGAGCGCTTTGCGTTGTTCGAATCCCACAAGGGGCGTTATCGAATTGTTCAGGATTGGCCGCTGATCTGAGACCACAAAAAAAGGCGCCCGAGGGCGCCTGAATTCACCTGAACCGAGGAAAGCCAGGTGAGGCCGTTCAGAGCAGGGGGCAGCGGTGGTAAGGCGCTGCGTGAACGGAAACTTGTCACTCTGATCGCTGACTGGCTGATCGTTCCCACGCTCTGCGTGGGAATGCAGCCCGGGACGCTCCGCGTCCCAAAGCGGACGCAGAGCGTCCATTGAGGCATTCCCACGCAGAGCGTGGGAACGATCACCGCGAGTACTCAGGGTTTATTTGCCGAGTTTCACGCGGGTCCAGCCCCGGGTCATGATCCGTTGCGTGGCAATCGGTTGATCCGGCACCGCATACAGCGTGGCCATCACCGCTTGCGGCGGGTACGAGCCCGGGTCGTTGCGGATCGCTTCGTCCACCAGCGGCGTCGCGGCTTCGTTGGCGTTGCTGTAGCCAATGCTGTTGGTGACTTCGGCGATGATGTCCGGGCGCATCAGGAAGTTCATGAACAGGTAGGCGTTCTCGACGTTGGCGGCATCGCGAGGGATGGCGACCATGTCATAGAAACTGCCGGCGCCTTCCTTGGGAATGCTGTAGTCGATCTCGACCTTGTTGCCCGACTCCACCGCGCGGGCCTTGGCCTGCAACACGTCACCCGAATAGCCGACGGCCACGCAGATGTTGCCGTTGGCCAGGTCCGAGATGTACTTGGACGAATGGAAATAGGCCACCGACGGCCGGATCTTCATGAACAACGCTTCGGCTTCGGCGATGTGTTTCACGTCCTTGTCGTTCACCGGATAACCCAGATAGTGCAGGGCGGCCGGGAGCATTTCGGTCGGCGAGTCGAGGAAGCTGATGCCACAAGCCTTGAGCTTCTCGGCGTTTTCCGGTTTGAACAGCAGGTCCCAGGAATTGGTCGGCGCGTTCTTGCCGAGCACTTCGCGCACCTTGTCCGGGTTGAAACCGATGCCGATCGAGCCCCACATGTACGGGAACGCATGGGCGTTGTCCGGATCACTGGCGGAGGCGTTTTTCAACAGCACCGGGTTGAGGTTTTTCCAGTTCGGCAGCTTCGATTTGTCCAGGGTCTGATAGACCCCGGCCTTGATCTGCTTGGCCAGGAAACTGTTGGACGGCACCACGATGTCGTAGCCGGATTTCCCTGCGAGCAGACGTGCTTCGAGGGTTTCATTGCTGTCGAACATATCGTAGGTCACGCGGATGCCGGTCTCGTCCTCGAACTTCTTGACGGTGTCCGGGGCGATGTAATCCGACCAGTTGTAAACGCGCAGCACCTTGTCGTTGGCCTGGGCGCCCGTGGCGATTGCGCCCAATAAGGACAGTGTCAGCAGAGTCCTGCCAAACATTTTCATCGGTACAACTCCATTCTTTTTATTCAAAAGCTTTATTCAAAAACACAAAGCGGAATTTCAGTGAATCGGTGGCGGGGAGAGGCTCCCGCGCCACCCGGTACTCAGGCTGTCGCTGCCACTCGTTGAGGTTGCGGTTGCTGCCACGATTCGTTGGCGGTCTGATCCATCGCTTCCTGAATCGCACGCTTGCGGTTGGCTTCTGCCTTGCGGCCGAAGTACCAGACGAGGAAGGTCACCAGCGACACCGCCAGCAGAATAAGACTGGCCACGGCGTTGATCTCCGGTTTCACGCCCAGACGCACGGCCGAGAACACTTCCATCGGCAGGGTGGTGGAGCCCGGCCCCGATACGAAGCTCGCCAGCACCAGGTCATCCAGCGAAAGGGCGAACGACATCATGCCGCCCGCCGCCAGCGATGGCGCGATCATCGGGATGGTGATCAGGAAAAACACCTTGAACGGTTTCGCGCCCAGATCCATCGCCGCTTCTTCGATCGACAGGTCCAGCTCGCGCAAGCGGGCGGAGACTACCACCGCCACATAAGCGGCACAAAACGTGGTGTGGGCGATCCAGATCGTGACGATGCCGCGCTCCTGCGGCCAGCCGATCAGTTGCGCCATCGCCACGAACAGCAGCAACAGCGACAGACCGGTAATCACCTCAGGCATCACCAGCGGCGCGGTCACCAGACCACCGAACAACGTACGACCCTTGAAGCGCGTCACGCGGGTCAGTACGAAAGCGGCGAGGGTGCCCAGCGCGACGGCGGCGATCGCGGTGTAGCAGGCGATTTCCAGCGAGCGCACCACCGAGCCCATCAGTTGAGTGTTGTCGAGCAAACCGACGTACCACTTCACCGACCAGCCGCCCCAGACCGTCACCAGTTTGGAGGCGTTGAACGAGTAGATCACCAGGATCAGCATCGGCAGATAAATGAACATCAGACCGAAGATCAGCATGAACTTTGAAAATCCGAAGCGTTTCATCCCCGTCCCTCCATCTCTTTGGCCTGGCTGCGGTTGAACAGCAGAATCGGCACAATCAGGATCAACAGCATCACCACTGCCAGGGCGGACGCCACCGGCCAGTCGCGGTTATTGAAGAACTCTTGCCACAGCACGCGACCGATCATCAGGGTCTCCGGGCCACCCAGCAGTTCCGGAATCACGAACTCGCCCACCACCGGGATGAACACCAGCATGCAGCCGGCGATGATGCCGTTCTTGGCCAGCGGCACGGTGATTTTCCAGAAGTTGTTGAAGTTGCTCGAACCCAGATCCTGCGCCGCTTCCAACAGGCTGCCGTCGTGCTTTACCAGGTTGGCGTAGAGCGGCAGCACCATGAAGGGCAGGTAGGCGTAGACCACGCCGATATACACGGCCGTGTTGGTGTTGAGGATCTCGATCGGGTGATCGGTGAGCCCGGTCCACATCAGGAATGCGTTGAGCAGACCGTTGTTGCTGAGGATGCCCATCCACGCGTAAACGCGGATCAGGATCGCGGTCCAGGTCGGCATCATGATCAACAGCAGCAGGACGTTTTGCGCTTCCTTGCTGGCCTTGGTGATCGCGTAAGCCATCGGGAAGCCGATCACCAGGCACATCATCGTGCTCAGCGCCGCGACCTTCAGCGAACCGAGGTACGCCGACAGATACAGCTCGTCTTCGCCGAGCATGGTGTAGTTGCCGATGTTCAGCAGCAGCTGGAATTTCTGTTCGGCGTAGGTGTAGATCTCCGAGTACGGCGGGATCGACAACGCGGCTTCCGAGAAACTGATCTTCATCACCAGGAAGAACGGCAGCATGAAGAACAGGAACAGCCAGATGAACGGAATGCCGATGACGAACTTTCGCCCGCTGGGCACCAGGCGCAGGAATTGCTGATTGAAGGTTCTCATGAGCGCAGTACCACGCCGCTGTCGTCTTCCCACCAGACGTAGACCTTGTCATCCCAGGTCGGCCGCGCACCACGGCGTTCGGCGTTGGCCATGAACGACTGGACGATCTTGCCGCTCGGCAACTCGACGTAGAACACCGAGTGGCCGCCGAGGTAGGCGATGTCATGCACCTTGCCTTCGGACCAGTTGTAGCGGGTCTCTGGCTTGATCGTGCTGACCAGCATTTTTTCCGGGCGGATCGCGTAGGTGATCGACTTGTCCTGCACCGAGGTGCTGACGCCATGACCGACGTAGATCTTTTGCTGCAAGTCCGGGCTGTGAATGATCGCGTGACCTTCAAGGTCCTCGACCACGGTGCCGTCGAAGGCGTTCACGTTGCCGATGAATTCGCAGACCATACGGTTGACCGGCGCCTCGTAAATGTCGACCGGGCTGCCGACCTGAGCGATCCAGCCCAGGTGCATGATCGCGATACGCTCGGCCATGGTCATGGCCTCTTCCTGATCGTGAGTCACCATCACGCAGGTCACGCCGACGCGTTCGATGATCTCCACCAGTTCCAACTGCATTTGCGAGCGCAGCTTTTTATCCAGTGCGCCCATTGGCTCGTCGAGCAGCAACAGCTTCGGACGCTTGGCCAGGGAGCGGGCGAGGGCCACGCGCTGACGCTGACCACCGGACAGTTGATGCGGGCGGCGCTTGGCGTATTGGGTCATGTGGACGAGGCGCAGCATCTCTTCGACACGGGCGTCGATTTCGCTGGCCGGCAAACGGTCCTGCTTGAGGCCGAAGGCGATGTTCTGCGCAACCGTCATGTGCGGGAACAGGGCGTAGGACTGGAACATCATGTTGATCGGCCGCTCGTACGGCGGCATGTCGGTGATGTCGACACCGTCGAGCAGAATGCGTCCTTCAGTCGGCCGTTCGAAACCGGCGAGCATGCGCAGCAGGGTCGATTTGCCCGAGCCGGAGCCGCCGAGCAAGGCGAAGATTTCGCCCTGATGGATCTCCAGGGACACGTCGTCCACCGCAGTGGTTTCGTCGAACTTCTTGGTGACTCGATCGACTTTCACCAGAACCTTTTTCGGTTGCTGATGACCTTCAAGAGCCTTCCTGTAAGTGCTGGAGGCGTTTGCCATGTGAAACTCCCAACAGGTTTCAGTCGCCGGGCCAACGCGGCCTGGCTTAAGAGTGGATTGCAGACCCGCACCGTGCGGGTTGTTCGGCGCCGCCGTCCTGGCTGCCGGGTGGTGCTTTTTGTTTTCGCGGTGTGTTGCTGATCGCGGATGACGGATGCGCAAGCGCGCAGCCGCCGTCCCCGTGGGGGCAGTAAATGGTTTTGCAATCGTTGGGTGGCGTCAGCGCTGGTTGCGTCGCGCCGCACGCTGGCGGCAAGCCTCGCCGAACGCCTGGAAAATCCGCAGATAGTTCGGGTTGTCCAGCACTTGCCATTCGGGGTGCCATTGCACGCCAAGGGCGAAGGTCGGGCTGTGCTCCACCGAGACCGCCTCGATCAGGCCGTCCGGCGCCACGGCCTCGGCGCGCAGGCCGGGAGCGAGGCGGTCGATGCCTTGGCTGTGAATCGAGTTGACCTGGAATTCGCCCGGCAGCTCCAGCGCTTCGAACACCCCGCCCGGCAGTACCGACACAGCGTGAGCCGGGGCGTACTGCACGGCGACATCCGGGCTGTCGGCTTCGCGGTGATCGAGCATGCCCGGCAGCTCATGCACTTTCTGGTGCAGGCTGCCGCCGAACGCCACGTTCATTTCCTGGAAACCCCGGCAAATGCCGAGTACCGGAACGCCCGCCGCGATGGCTGCACGCAATAGAGGAAGGGTGGTGGCATCGCGCGCCGGATCGTGATCCGTGCCGGGAGCGCTGTCCGGACCCTGATAGTGGAAAGGTTCCACGTTGGACGGCGAGCCGGTCAGCAGCAGACCGTCGAGCTGACCCAGCAGGTCGTCGATTTCAGTCAGTTTGCCAAGGGAAGGAATGACGACGGGCAACCCCAGCGCCGCAACGCTGACAGCGCGAACGTACTTGTCGCCGCTGATGTGATAGGGGTGCAGGCCAATCTGTTTGACGCACGCAGTAACGCCGATCAATGGCTTGAATGCCATTTTTATTCACCTCGAAGTTTGACACTTGAACGAGCTTTTCCGGAGCTTAGCCTCGTTGATTTTAATTAACAACTCCCATGTAAAAAATTCTAAACGCCGTTCATCAAATCTTCATGAATCCCGGCCCTCTGGCGCCTGATCTGGCACGTGAGTGTTAAAAAAAGCCTAAAAAATAAACGCTGAACGGCCCTGTGTTCGCTATTGACTTCACTTTGCCGTTCGGGTTGACTGGCTCCGCGAAACAGCAGTGAACATAATAATTAACAGCTAAATAGGTGCATCATGTCGGTCCCTCTGCGTGCCGTTCAACTCAACGAAGCAAACGCATTCCTTAAGAAACATCCTGAGGTTTTGTACGTCGACCTTCTGATTGCAGACATGAACGGTGTGGTGCGCGGCAAGCGCATCGAGCGCACCAGTCTTCATAAGGTGTACGAAAAAGGCATTAACTTGCCGGCCTCGCTTTTCGCCCTCGACATCAACGGCTCCACGGTGGAAAGCACCGGCCTGGGCCTGGACATCGGCGACGCCGACCGCATCTGCTACCCGATCCCTGGCACCCTGAGCATCGAGCCCTGGCAGAAGCGTCCGACCGCACAACTGCTGATGACCATGCATGAACTGGAAGGCGAGCCGTTCTTCGCCGACCCGCGTGAAGTGCTGGCCAACGTGGTGCGCAAGTTCGACGCGCTGGGCCTGACCATCTGCGCCGCGTTCGAACTCGAGTTTTATCTGATCGACCAGGACAACGTGAACGGCCGTCCGCAATCGCCACGTTCGCCGGTTTCGGGCAAGCGTCCGGTATCGACTCAGGTTTACCTGATCGACGATCTCGACGAGTACGTCGACTGCCTGCAAGACATCCTCGAAGGTGCGAAAGAGCAGGGCATTCCTGCAGATGCGATCGTCAAGGAAAGTGCCCCGGCGCAGTTCGAAGTCAACCTGCATCACGTGTCCGACCCGATCAAGGCTTGCGAATACGCGATCCTGCTCAAGCGTCTGGTGAAGAACATCGCCTACGACCACGAGATGGACACCACCTTCATGGCCAAGCCGTATCCGGGCCAGGCGGGCAATGGTTTGCACGTGCACATTTCGATCCTGGATAAAGAAGGCAACAACATCTTCGCCAGCGAGGATCCCGAGCAGAACGCCGCGCTACGCCACGCGATCGGCGGTGTGCTGGAGACCCTGCCTGCGCAAATGGCCTTCCTGTGCCCGAACGTCAACTCGTATCGTCGTTTCGGCGCACAGTTCTACGTGCCGAACTCGCCGAGTTGGGGTATCGACAACCGCACCGTGGCCGTCCGCGTACCGACCGGTTCGCCGGATGCCGTGCGCATCGAGCACCGTGTCGCGGGTGCCGACGCCAACCCGTACCTGCTGATGGCTTCCGTGCTGGCCGGTATCCACCACGGCCTGACCAACGAAATCGAGCCGGGCGCCCCGGTCGAAGGCAACAGCTACGAGCAGAACGAGCAGAGCCTGCCGAACAACCTGCGCGACGCCTTGCGCGTGCTGGACGACAGCGAAGTCATGGCGAAATACATCGACCCGATGTACATCGACGTGTTCGTCGCGTGCAAGGAAAGCGAGCTGGCCGAGTTCGAAAACTCGATCTCTGACCTTGAGTACAACTGGTATCTGCATACCGTCTGACGCTCAAGCGCGATCTCGCTAACACCGCAAAACCCTGTGGGAGCGGGCTTGCCCGCGAAGAGGCCATCACCTTCAACATTGAAGGTGACTGACCCACCGTATTCGCGAGCAAGCTCGCTCCCACAGGGATATCGGTCACTAATTTTCCTGTGTGAGTCACCCCCATGACCATGACCCGCAACGACTGGGAACAACGCTTCCAGTCCCTGACCCTCGAATCCCGTGCCTTCATCAACGGCGAATACCGCCCGGCCATCAGCGGCGAGACCTTTGAATGCCTGAGCCCCGTCGACGGCCGTTTCCTGGCCTCCGTGGCCAGCACCGATGAAGCCGATGCCAACCTTGCCGTTGAAGTCGCGCGCCAGTCCTTCAACTCCGGCGTATGGGCGAACAAGGCCCCGGCCGAGCGCAAGCGCATCCTGATCCGCTTCGCCGATCTGATCCTGCAGCACCAGGAAGAACTGGCGCTGCTCGAAACCCTCGACATGGGCAAACCGATCAGCGACTCGATGAGCATCGACATCCCGGCAACCGCCAACGCGATCCGCTGGAGCGCCGAGGCCATCGACAAGATCTACGACGAAGTCGCTGCCACCCCGCACGACCAACTCGGTCTGGTGACTCGCGAGCCGTCCGGCGTGGTGGCGGCCATCGTGCCGTGGAACTTCCCGCTGATCATGGCCAGCTGGAAATTCGCCCCGGCGCTGGCGGCAGGTAACTCGTTTATCCTCAAACCTTCGGAAAAATCCCCGCTGACCGCGATCCGTATTGCGCAGCTCGCACTGGATGCCGGCATTCCGAAAGGCGTGTTCAACGTCCTGCCAGGCTTCGGCCACACCGTCGGCAAGGCGCTGGCGCTGCACATGGACGTCGACGTGCTGGCCTTCACCGGCTCCACGGCGATTGCCAAGCAACTGATGATTTATGCCGGCCAAAGCAACATGAAACGCGTCTGGCTCGAAGCAGGGGGCAAGAGCCCGAACGTGGTGTTTGCCGACGCACCGGACTTGAGCGCGGCAGCACAAGCGGCGGCCGGCGCCATTGCGTTCAACCAGGGCGAGGTCTGCACCGCCGGCTCTCGCCTGCTGGTGGAGCGCTCGATCCGCGAGCAATTCATTCCATTGCTGGTGGAAGCGCTGCAAGCGTGGAAACCGGGCCACGCCCTCGATCCGTCGACCAACGTCGGCGCCGTCGTCGATCAGCGTCAACTGGACAACGTGCTGCGCTACATCAGCATCGGCCGGGAGCAGGGCGCCGAGCTGATCGCCGGTGGCCGTCGCACCCTCGAAGAGACCGGCGGCACCTACGTCGAGCCGACGATTTTCGACGGTGTGACCAACGCCATGACCATCGCCAAGGAAGAAATCTTCGGCCCGGTGCTGTCGCTGATCACCTTCGACACCGTTGAAGAAGCGCTGCAGATTGCCAACGACAGCATCTTCGGCCTCGCCGCCGGGGTCTGGACCAGCAACCTGAGCAAGGCCCACACCTTCGCCCGTGGCCTGCGCGCCGGCAGTGTGTGGGTCAACCAGTACGACGGCGGCGACATGACCGCGCCGTTCGGTGGCTTCAAACAGTCGGGCAACGGTCGCGACAAATCGCTGCACGCGTTCGACAAGTACACCGAGCTGAAAGCGACCTGGATCAAGCTCTGACTCTTTTACAGCGGTGGTCGCCTGCAATCGGCGACCCTCGGAGAATAAAAAAATGAAACAGCAACACGTGAACAGCTACTACGCCGCCACCCGCAACGAAGTGATCGATTTTCCGACGCTTGAAGAGTCGGTGGACTGCGATGTGTGCATCATCGGCGCCGGCTACACCGGCCTGTCCTCGGCGCTGTTCCTGAGCGAAGCCGGCTATAAAGTGACGGTGCTGGAAGCGGCGAAAGTCGGCTACGGCGCCAGCGGTCGCAACGGCGGTCAACTGGTCAACTCCTACAGCCGCGACGTCGACGTGATCGAAGAGCGCTACGGCGACAAGACCGCGGAAATCCTCGGCAGCATGATCTTCGAAGGCGCCGACATCATCCGTTCGCGGATCAAGGAATACGACATCAAATGCGACTACCGCCCGGGCGGTATTTTCGCAGCGATGAACAACAAGCAGCTCAAAGGCCTCGCCGAGCAAAAACGCAGCTGGGAACGTTACGGCAATAAAAACCTGAAGATGCTCGACGCTGCGGACATTCGCCGCGAAGTCGGCTCCGACGCCTACGTTGGCGGTCTGCTGGACATGCAGGGCGGCCACATCCACCCGCTGAACCTGGCCCTCGGTGAAGCCGCCGCCATCGTGCGTCTGGGCGGCAAGATCTACGAGCAGTCCGCTGCGGTGGAAATCAAATACGGCGAGCCCAACGTCGTGCGCACCGCCAAAGGCCAGGTCCGCGCCAAGTACCTGCTGATCGCCGGCAACGCCTACCTGCCGCAAGGCCTCGACAACCGCGTGACCGCCAAGAGCATGCCGTGCGGCTCGCAGATCTGCGTCACCGAACCGCTGACCGAAAAACAGGCCCGCAGCCTGATCACCAACAACTACTGCGTCGAAGACTGCAACTACCTGCTCGACTACTACCGTCTCACTGCCGACAACCGTCTGCTCTACGGCGGCGGTGTGGTGTACGGCGCTCGTGAACCGGACGACATCGAAACCCTGATCCGCCCGAAAATGCTCAAGACCTTCCCGCAGCTCAAGGACGTGAAAATCGACTACCGCTGGACCGGTAACTTCCTGCTGACCATGTCACGCATGCCGCAATTCGGCCGCATCGAGAAAAACGCCTACTACATGCAGGGCTACAGCGGTCACGGCGTCACCTGCTCGCACCTGGCCGGCAAACTGATCTCGGAAATGATCCGCGGCGACGCCGAACGTTTCGACGCCTTCGCTTCGCTTCCGCACATGCCAATGATCGGCGGCCGCACTTTCTCCGCGCCGCTGACCGCCCTCGGCGCGGTGTACTACTCGCTGCGCGACCGTTTCGGCATCTGATTAACCTCCCCGGCGGTGGCCCCGCACAGGCGCCGCCGGTTTTTTACTTGGCAAGCAACACCACAAACCCTGTGGGAGCGAGCTTGCTCGCGAAAGCGGTCTATCAGCAAAAGGGATGTTGAATGTGCCGCCCAATCGCGAGCAAGCTCGCTCCCACAGGTCTTGTGCCTGACCCGCAATTACCATCAACAGGCTCTTTTCAGGTGCCGTCCATCGAACCTGCTGAGCAACACCGACAAACGTGATTTAATAGCCGCCTTTCACGGTTCCGGGACACGGGAGCAACGTGATCCGCGCGCCTTGCGCGGCACCCGCCACCCACCCCCATTACCCTTAAGTCGTTCTCACATAAGGCTGTCATGGATACGGGTTCTCGACTCAAACTAGTACGCGAAAGCTACAAACTCTCCCAGCGCGAGCTGGCCCGGCGTAGCGGCGTGACCAATGCCACCATCTCCCTGATCGAACAGAATCGTGTCAGTCCTTCCGTCAGCTCACTGAAAAAGCTGCTCGAAGGCATCCCGATGTCCCTGGCCGACTTCTTCACTTTCGACCAGCCTCCCCGCGAACACCAATACGTCTTCCGCGCCAACGAACAACCCGACCTCGGCCGCCACGGCCTGCGCCTGCTCCTGATCGGCGCCTCGGTCCCCAGCCGCCAGATGCGCTTGCTGCGCGAACAATACGCACCGGGCGCGAGTTCGGGGGAAGAGCCGATTGTTCACGCTGAGGGTGAGGAGTGTGGGCTTGTCACCCGTGGCACGGTCGAGTTGACGGTGGACGGGCAGGTGAGCGTGTTGAGTGCGGGGGATGGGTATTACTTCCCGACGACGCTGCCGCACAAGTTCCGGAATATCGGGGCGGATGAGGCGGAGATTATTAGTGCGAATACGCCGGCGAATTTTTGAATGGATTTACTAATTGGAGTATTTATTGCTCCTTGACATGGACGTTGACTCGAGGTGGCTTTTCATATGTCTCCGACCGCAAAATTTAACGGTTTATTGGCCACGATCACTGTAACGGCAATGTTTTTGCTAATTAGTTATGGTGTTCCTTACCTCAATCAGATGAGCCTGAATTATCCGCTCGCATTGACGGGAGCTGCAGTAGTTTCTTCGGCTGGGCTTTATCGAATTCTGTCTCTCGGTATGAGTTGGTGCATGGGGCGGAGTGAGAGACTGAAAGGCTTTATTTTGGGTCCTTATTACATGCATGGCACGTGGGTAGGGTGTTTTCATGGTCATGGGGGTCATAAGCGGTTCATGGTTGAACACTATATTCAGGATTTGGAAAGTCTAGTGATAACCGGTCGGTCATTTACTGATGAAAGAAAGCCGCATGGGTATTGGGAGAGCGAATCTACAACAATTGATGCTAGGAAAGGGCGTATTCTTTTTACATACAAATTTGATGTTCTCACTCGGCAGTCATCGCTTTTTGGTATTCATTCCTCTCTTTTTGAACGCGACTCGGCATATTCAGCTCCTAAGTCAACATCTGGCTTTGCGCATGATTTAAATGACGAGACGCGAATCTCCGTCAGCTCAATAAAAATTTCAAGTGCTTTGCTCTCTTGGGACGAGGCCTTGGCTAAAGCAGCTTCAATTTATAATGAAACTGAAAATGGGTGACAGATTTACCCCAATAAGTTTGTCACCTGTTTAGATTTTTCATGCTTCGAGTGTGGAGAATATTTGGTGGTTTTTAATTGCTCAAGGGGAGTTAAATAAAAAAACGAACAAAATATGAAGTGTCTATGCAAGGTGTGAAATGGGTAGGTCGATTTTCTGTTTGTTTTTTGACTTGAGAGGTGTTTTATGCCTTATCCAATTGATAGGAAGTTGGTAGTTGGAGTGGCGTCTAGCGCTCTATTCGATTTGTCTGATTCGCATAGTGTTTATTTGGAAGGCGGCGTTGAAGAGTATAGGCTTCATCAAGAAAAAAATCTTGATGTGCCTTTTCAGAAAGGGGTTGCCTTTCCGTTTATACGTCGATTTCTAAGTATAAATAAGGCTTTCCCAAAGCAGCTTCCTGTTGAAGTTGTTTTGCTGTCAAGAAATTCTCCTGAAACAGGTATGAGGGTGTTCAGGTCAATAAAGCACTATGGGTTGGATATAAGTCGCGCAGCCTTTATGACCGGACGATCACCTCATGAATATGTGCCGGCTTTCAATGCTTCGTTGTTTTTAAGTGCAAATGAAGGTGACGTTCAAAAAGCGATTGACGCAAATTATCCAGCGGGAGTTGTGTTGCCGTCTAAAGTTTACGATGACGAACTGGATACTGAGTTACGTGTCGCGTTCGACTTTGATGGTGTAATTGCTGATGATGAAGCTGAGTCGGTATTTAAGAGAAATCATAATTTGGACGAATTTCAAGCTCATGAACATGAGCGCCAGTCGATACCGCATCAGCCAGGACCATTGGCGGACTTGTTTAGAAAGCTATCATTTATGCAAAAATTGGAAGAGAAACGAATGAAGGATCATCCTGAATATAAAAAAATACTCAGGATATCTATAGTTACAGCAAGAAATGCACCTAGTCATGAAAGAGTTGTTACTACTCTTAAAGAATGGGGTGTTTCTGCTGATGAGTCTTTTTTTCTAGGCGGTATGGACAAGTCTAGAGTTTTGTCAATATTAAAGCCGCATATGTTTTTTGATGATCAACGTAGCCACTTGGAATCATCTGCTGGAAATATACCTATGGTTCATATTCCTTTCGGAATTGCGAACAAATTATAGGTTGGTTCCCCTTTTGGACTTGTTTGGCTCTTTGGTCAGGGGGAGGGGGTAGGGAAAGGTGGCGTGTTAGGTTGCGAATTTTATCCACGTTAAAATCCAATAGATTAACCAGTACAGTAGTGTTGACGCTCCTATAAACATCAAGCCCCATATGGTGGTGGTTTGAATTGTGCTTAACTGTGCGGCTGGAATTATGTTTACGTATTTGGCAGGCATCTCATCTGATTTGCAGTATGAGTGAATCTGACTCCATAAGATGGGAGGGAAGTATAGGTAGGAGATGTTTATTTGCTCTCCGGGTACCAATGTTGGAATTAGTATTTCGGCAGCGTTATTTGAGCCTTTGATGATTTCATGTGCAAGTTGTGGATTTATTTGGAATGCGGGAAGAAATTGATGGCCTATTCTAATGTTGTTGGCCGTCTTTTTGCCTGCGTTGCGGACCACTATGCTATGAAAGTTTACCTTTGATTTTTGTTCGTCTCCTAAAGGCACTTCTGAAGAGTGAACTAAATAAGTTATAAGCTTCGGCTTTTTTTCTAAAAGGCGCTTTACGATAAATGCAATTGCTGAGATGGTCGGTGCCAGCAGCTTTGCGATAACGTCAATATCGAAACTCATTTTTGTGCCCTAGTTTGATTGGACGGCAAAAATAAAATACTAAATTTTCTATTGAGCCTAGCAAAAAAACCGCAATGCTGCGGTTTTTTTAGATGTGAGTGGATGTTGTCAGGCTAGACAAGCAGAGCTTTGGTTTTCAATCGCCCGAAATACATCACTTACGTCTTGCACCATGATCCTGGCGATGGTGGTAACGGTGTTGATGTCATGTTCGGCGTGATCGGACAAGTGGATGCAGGCCATCAGATCCAAGTATTTCAGAACAGCATTGAGCCGCTCCCTGAGGCAGGCGTGAAGATCGCTCAGTGGGGCGTCGGCGTCGATGAGAAGGACAGGGCAGTCAGTAGCGGGATGGGACATTTTCGCGTAACGGTGGAGCGGTGTTTTGATCGTCATATGGAAAGGTCTCTTGGTAAAGATGAGCCACCTTTCTGCTGCGAAACAAAATGGGTGGCAGATGTGTGCGGGTTCGCAGACCGAGGAAGAGACCAAACCCGGCAGACCCGTAAGTCTCCCGCACACAACTGCCGTAAAACGTAATGCCGGCGAATTTTGCCAGAATTGTAGTTTGACGGTGTTGGTCAATTTTCCTTCGGGCTGCGAAACCCTATCGCCAAATTCGTTCAGCGACAGATCCACTCTAGGCATCGATTCCTCTCGTCGCAATCAGCCTGTAGGACGCAAAATAGCCATGTCTGGTCAGAGAGTTGACTCCCGTTTCGCCGCGCAGCCGGCGTAAATCAAGGGTTACGGAGTGTCAGGGAAAATGACTCATCGAATCTCGGCCTGCTTCGCATCCCATCGAGACCGAACTCCCTCACCACGCGCGGTCATTTCCTACGATGTTTTCAGATCCCAAAATCCAGCACCCATCCCGCCCCGGAACTTTCCTCAAAAACGATGTCAATTTGATGGCGTGTCGCGACGCTCATTTGAACGGATCAACCAGTACCAGGCTGTTTCCTGGCAAGCCAAGGAAGTGTGAGATGAAACTGTTTCTTGCGATGTTGTTGATGTTCAGCGGTTACGCGTTCGCCGGTTGCGGCAGCATCAGTGATCCTGATCAGCGGGCGTATTGCGAGGGTACGAACGGCGGTACTTGTGGGCGGATCAGCAATATGGATCTGCGTGCGTCCTGCGAATCGCAGAGGAGCGGTGGCAGCTGCGGCACCATTAACGATATGGACATGCGCGCTTATTGCGAAGCCAGAGCCCGGGGTGGCAGTTGCGGGACGATCAACAACATGGATATGCGCGCGGCATGCGATGCGGAGACGCACGGCGGCACTTGCGGAACTATCAATGACATGGACCAACGCGCACTGTGCGAGGCCAGGAAGGGCGGGAGCTGCGGAAGTATCAACAACATGGATCTGCGCAACCAGTGCGAAGCCATGAAGCGATGATTTGTGTGTGACTCGAATCACCCAGGCCAGGCTGTTTCCCGGCAAGCTCAAGGAAGTGTGAGATGAAACTGATTCTTGCGATGTTGTTGATGTTCAGCGGTTACACGTTTGCCAGTTGCTCCGGTATTCAGGATTCCGATCAGCGCAACTATTGCCAGGCTTTGCAGGAGGGCAGCACGTGCGGGGCCATTCACGATCGTGACCTGAAGGCCTCCTGCGAGGCGCAGAAGGGCAGTACTTGCGGTGGCATCTATGATCATGATTTGCGCAACTATTGTGAGGCCATGAAGGGAAGCACTTGCGGGAGTATCAATAATTCGGATTTACGCGCAGCGTGTGAGGCTGAAAAAGGCAGTACATGTGCGTCCATCAATGACCACGATCAGCGAGCATTCTGCGAGGCCAAGAAGGGCAGCACCTGCGCAGGGATCAATAATTCGGATCTACGCAATCAGTGCGAAGCCATGAAGCGCTGATCCATCGGCCTGACTCCATACGCAAAAGGGACACCCAACGGTGTCCCTTTTTTGTGGGCGAGTGAAACGGATTTTCCGGACTACCCAGTCAAACCTTTCACTTGCCACAACCCGGCTCATCGCCAAAGGTTCCCCCCATCAGCACCACGTCGTAGACTGCGAAACGAGTTGTAACGCCTCTCCCACGGACGGAACCGCGCATGATTCACATCGGCAGCCGCAACAACGCCCCCACGCCGCAGCACAAAACCCAGGACATCTACATCTTCAGCATCGACCTGTCCCGCCCGGCGACGCCGTTCTGCTTTGAGCAATCGATCGGCGGCGGGCATGTCGAGCAGGGCGGTGCACGGTGGTTGGCGTTGGATGAGCTGGATGGCTGGCCCGGCGAATGGCGGGAGCATTTGAAGAAGGCTGGATGCGCCTGGGTGGCCGAATTGATGGATGCGCATTCGGGGGAGAGTCAGGCTGATCTGGTCTCGCTGATCCTTCAGCGCTACGCCGAGCCGGCGCAGCCAACCGGGCGTTTGCAGGCGATTGGGCGCTGGTTCAAGCGTCACTTCTATATTGGCGGCCGGTACGGCGTCTGACCCGAGGAAACCCCCATGACTCAGACACTGGAACGCGCCATCGCCATTGCCGCCACGGCCCACGCGGGGCAGGTGGACAAGGGCGGTGCGCCGTATATTTTGCATCCGCTGAAGGTCATGTTGCGCATGAGTAGCCTGGAAGAACGCATCGTCGCGGTGCTGCATGATGTGGTCGAGGACTGCGGCATCAGCCTGGAGGATTTGCGCAAGGAAGGTTTCAGCGAAGCCGTTTTGTCCGCCAT
This sequence comes from Pseudomonas sp. B26(2017), assembly GCF_002113045.1. Taxonomy (NCBI): domain Bacteria; kingdom Pseudomonadati; phylum Pseudomonadota; class Gammaproteobacteria; order Pseudomonadales; family Pseudomonadaceae; genus Pseudomonas; species Pseudomonas sp. B26(2017). The sequence goes on from NZ_NEJJ01000010.1 coordinate 173,451, forward strand.
CGAATCGGTGACCAAAGTGCCGGGCGAATCCTACGAGGACTTCGTCGAGCGGGCGGCGCAGAACCCGATCGGGCGGGTGGTGAAACTGGCGGATCTGGAGGAAAACAGCGACCTGTCGCGGATTGCCTCGCCGAGTTGGGAGGATCTGGAGCGGATCGAAAAATATCGGCGGGCGATTGGACGGTTGCGCGCCTGACTTAGCTGAAAAGCACCTTGAATAGCCAGGAAGGCGACCATGAAATCCATTCTGTGTTTGTTGATTGCTGCCGGCTTCGGCGCGCTGTTGCAGTTCGAAGGCGTGCCCCACGGTTTACTGCTGGGCTCGATTCTTGTCACCGCACTTGTCGTCACTAAATTTGGCATCGCACCGGCGACGCCTTATGGTCTGGGCTACATCCAGGTCACGCTGGGCATCGCTACCGGGCTAATGTTCGAAGCGTGGGACAGCGCGACCGTCTCGACGATGTTGCCGAGCCTCGGCGTGTTGCTGCTGTGCCTGGCAGTGCAAGTGGCGCTGGCCGCATGGTGGCTGTCGCGCGGGGCAGGGTGGAATCGCACGGATGCCTTGCTGGCCGTGTATCCGGGGGCGCTGGCGGCGGTATTTGATTTGCTGGAATCGCATCAGGCGTCGAGCAAGGTGATCATCGTGCACTTGATGCGGCTGCTGCTGATCACGGTGCTGGTGAGTTTGCTGATTCCCGGAACGGCGCCGGTTGCCGTGGCCGAGGTCGATCCGTTGTCCACGGGCATGGCGCTGACCGTGCTGTCGGTGATCGGTTTGAGCGTGGTGGTCGGGCGTTTGCTGCTGGCCGTTGGCGTGCCGGCGCCGTTCATGTTGACGGCAATCATCATCACCGCCGTGTTTGTGAAATCAGGGTGGCTGCAGGGCTTTCACATGCCGGACTGGAGTTTGAATCTGGCGGCGCTGATTCTGGGTGTGCGGATCGGTTCGCGATTCCAGGGACTTGGCCTCGCGGAACTGGGACGTCATGGCCGCACGGCGTTGGTATCGGTCGGTTTGATGATTCTGGTCGCGGCGGTTATTGCATTGGCGGCGGCACGGGTGCTGGGCAGCGATGCGTTGTCGCTGTGGCTCGCCTACATGCCGGGGGCGATTGAAACCATCGCGATTGTGGCGTTCGCCGGCGGGTTGAATGTGGTGTTTATCCTGACTCACCATCTGGCGCGGATGGTGGTGCTGCACTTTGCGCCGGCGTTGCTGGTGCAGTTGCGGAGAGTTAAGGAGATGGTCTAGTTGGATTTTATTATCGTTGAATGCCTCTTTTGCTTGTGTTTGATTTTGTTGTAATTGGCTTCGGTATATTCCACTAATCTTGCGTAGGAATTATTTAGTGCCGTATATATTTACATTGCATCGTGAAAGTCTGAAGCGTAAATATTCTATCTATGTAGTAGTGGCGGCGGGGGCGGAGGATATACAGTTGTACGTCGGGAAGGTTGGGGATAATAGGGAGGGCTGTAATCCCTTGATATCGCGATGTGGTAATCACTTTTCGTATAATAAAATTCACAGCCAGATTCGTAATAAAATCACTGATCATGAAGATCGTGACTACACCTATGTGTTTGAACATATTGATGACTATCTTGAGGATAAAAAATGGCGGCGTGGGTGCATCGACAAAGTTAATGAGCTGGAACGATGGTTGAATAAAGAGGTGCAGTCGTTGATTGTCGGTATGGAAAGGGTGAAGTTAGTCAATCCTTTTGATGGAAAGTATTTGTCATCTAATGAGCGCAGCAAACGTCAAGCAATGCGAACGGAAGGGCTTGTTGCAATTATGGGTTCCATGGTTTCTGCAGTTTCGTCTGAAATAGTTAAGGCTCAACTGCTGTTGAAAGCAGAAAGTTAAATGCATTTTTCTTCATGGGTTGTTGCTAAATGGCAAAGAGTTTTGCGTACACGTCGCAATGGGGCGGGCACTCTGACAAAGTGACGGCGAAGCAAATAGAAAGTTGTCGCAGAGATGAGTTTAATGGGCAGCCAACGGGGCAAAGTTTTTATAGTACTCATAAGCCTGGTAGTCGAAAGGCGGTAAAGCATGTGATGAAAGGGGGCACAAGTTTTTTTGCGTACATAAATAGTAGCGGTGGCGGAGGAGGTGAGGGTGGTGAGTCTCTAAATCATCAGTTGTTCAAGGAAGCGTTGCTGAAGATCGAAACTACCAGGCTAAGTCTGATTTTCAATGCCGGAACCAGAGCTCAACGGCAAGAAAATATTGTTGTTAAAATCATTCAGGCGGAATCAGAAAAAAGAGTGATCATTCCCTCGCAGGGTCATAGATCCGTTGATGTGTATCTAAAATTTGAAACGGATAGCCATATTGGGCGTAAGTGGGAGGGTGAACTTTATCTGGAAATACACAGTGCTCATGCTGTAGATGCGGAGAAACAGACTGAGCTCAGGGCCCTTTCAGTGCCAGTAGTGGAGGTTGATATTCCAGATGTGTTTATTTATAAGTTTTCTGATGAGAATACAACTGATGAGCGCGAGGCTGCACATAAAGTTTTTGTTAGGAACGTTCTTGAAGGGGTGAATGGTTTTCTGAAGTGTGTGATTTTAAGTAATCCTAGTTCTAAGGCTTATTTGGAGGAGCAGGTTGTTCTTCAGCAGCGGAGCCTGAGTGAACTGCGAAAGCGAAATGAAGAGTTGGAAGGGCTTCGCGCAGATCTTTCGAAGAGATTGGATGCAGTTGGCGATGCATTCAAGTCATCTGAAGCCAATGGCGTAAACTTGAAATTTCAGTTGAATGCACTCGGTAATGCTCACGAAACGGCCTCGCGGAAACTAGTGATAGTTAGGAATTTTCTTGTTGAGGCAGAGGTTGCTAATCTGAAACTCAAAAGTGACATCGAGAGTCTTTCAAATGCATTGGAAAAAAAGGACGGCGAACATAGAAAAATTCTGGAAGCCCTCACCAGGCTGAAGGCAGCTTACGGTGCTCTTAACACAGATAAACAGAAATATGTCATTCGTAGTCGGCGATTAGGGGTGGCTTTGGCGTCCCTGTTCATTGCTGGTGGCGGAGCTGTCTGGCTGGTCTCGTCGAGTGTAAAGATGTCTTCAGTGTTTAAACCACTTCATGCGATTTTGACCTGGTTCTGATTTCTTGAATTTTGGACGCGGAAGCTTGAAAAAGATACGCGAACTACACTGGTGGGCAGCCCCGTCTGTTGTGGTAAAGGCCCTGTGGGAGGTCATCATGAACCGTTTACCAATATTTAGCCTTTTCATCTTCGCAACACTTGCGACTACTCAAGCCTCAGCCGAATCCGTCGTCCCGCTCAAGGGCCAGACTTCCCAGCAAACCCAGATCGACATCAACGATTGCCACTCCATCGCGTCCACCTCCACCACGTCGACACCCCAGGCCGGTGGTCGGTTGAAGGGCGCTGCCGTGGGTGCCGCTGCCGGCGCCACCGCAGCTGAAGTGCGCGGCCGTCAGCACGACGAGTTCTACGAAGCCGTGGACGATGACCGCAAGCAGGATTACCGCCAGAACCGCGCCAAAGAGACGGCTGCCGCCGGTGCGGTAGTCGGTGGTACGCGGCAGCGGCAGGATCGGCGTGAGCAGCGGCGGACCGATGCTTCGGCCAGTTCAAGCGCCTATACCGGTTGCCTGCAAGGGCGTGGTTATCAGGTCACGCCCTGACGGCTTTCCCGGTGCGCGACAAGCAAATGCATCATCACACCACTGTAAAGCGTCACCAGAATGAACAACCCCATGCGCACCGCAAACGCGGTGTAAACATCCTTACCCGCCGCACTGTCCTCCACCGATTGCCCGAGCAAGATAATCATGGTGATCAGCGTATTGAGCCAGAACCCCGGCGTCAGTTGCGTCGAGTGCAGCCGATAGAGTTTGCGCGCTACAAGCAGCCCGAACAGCAGCATCCACAGAAAGAACATCCACAGGTGCACGAACAGGCTCAACGCGCACCAGAACAGCACCGCGAGCAGTCCGCCGAGCAAGGTTGAGCCGAGCAGTTCGCGCCCGGCGTGGTGGGTGCGGGTGATGGTGCTCTGCTGGCCGAGGCTGACGGCTTTGAGGATGATCGGCAGGTAGCTGGCCGGGTCGATCAGCACCAGCAGGAAGGTTGGCAGCACGATCAATGTTGCGCGCAGTGCCACGCGGGGTACGTCTTCGGCGGGCAGAGCGGGAGCAGGTGGTGGCGCGGGGCTGTTGGCCGGTACCGGGAACAGGACGTGGCTCAGCCCAACGATGACGACGGCCAGCAACAGGCCTTTGACCAGCGCGCCGATCACCGCCATGGCCAGCTCGAATGAGGCGAAGCCGGCGGCGGAGATCATGGTCATGCCGATCACCAGGAACGTCATGATCAGCACGTTGCCGCCGCGCAAGCCGTAGGTGAACACCAGAAACAGACCGACGCCGATCAGCAGCACGCCGCATACCGGGTAATACCGCAGCAACGGCACCAGCAACAGACCGAGACTGGTGGTGAACGCGGCGACGAGGGTCAACACCAACGCAGTTTTGACTGGCAATGGCCGGGGCATGCTGGCCAGCAGCAACACCGCAAGCACCGGCGACAGAAACGACAGCGGCAAGGCGAGGCCATAACTGGCGGCAGTACACAACGCCGTGCCGCAAGCCAGGCGCAAGGCCCGTTGCGCCGGCACGCTGCGCTCAATAGGCATACGACAGCCAGCTCATCAGCCAGACAAACACCCGACCCAGCGGATTGAGCAGACTGCCCTCGCTGGGAAACGCCATGACTTCCGCCTGCCCACCGGCACGAATCGAGCGACTCTCGAACAGGCGCTTTTTCGCCTCTTCGCTGAACTCGATGATCACCGGAAAGCGCTGGGCCGGACGCAGCCAGTCGCGGCTGTTCTGGATCGTCGGCAGGGTGCCGGGCGGCGGCGTCTGGCCGACGCTGACGCCATAACCGACGCTGCGCACCCGGCCGTCGAGCACTTCGCCGGGCAGGGCGTCGAGGATGATCGATACTGGCGTGCCGGGCTTGATCCGGCCGAGGTTGTTCTCGGTGAGGTCGGCGCTGACCCACACGTCCTGGATCGTGATCAGCGTCATCACCGGACTGCCGGCAGCGGCGAACTGGCCGACGTCGGTGCGCAGGTCGGTGATCAGTCCCGCCGAGCGCGCGCCGATGCGGGTGTTGGCCAGATCCAGTTCAGCCTTGGCCAGCGTGGCGGCGGCGCTGAGCAGTTTGGCGTTGGTGTCGGTGTTGCCGCCTTCCTGCTCCTGGGCGCGCAGCACTTCGGCCCGGGCGGCGGCAACCTGGCTGACCGCCGCTTCGTGGTTGGCCCGGGACACTTCCAGAAGCCTTACGGACACCGTGCCCGGATCTTCTTTATACAAGCCTTCCAGCCGTCGATTGTCCTGGCGCGCCTTGAGCTCGTTGGCCTGGGCCGCACGTAATGACGCCTGGGCCGACGCGATGCCGGCGGTGCTGGCGCCGACCGTGCGACGGGTGTTTTCCAGATCGGCGCGGGCCCGGTCGACGGCGATTTGCAGCGGTTGCGGATCAAGCTCGAAGAGTATGTCGCCGGCCTGCACGTCCTGATTGTTGCGCACGTTGACCTTGATCACCCGCCCCGCGACTTCCGCCGCCACCGGGATCACAAACGCACCGACCCGCGCCTGCTGGGTGTAGGGCGTAGAACGGTCGGCCAGCAGATACCAGACCAGGCTCAGCACAATCACCAGCAGCACCCAGCGGATGCCTTTTTTCGCCGGATCCGGCGGCGCTTCATCACTCATGGCGGTCTACCTGCGAGGGAATCGGATAGGTCGGTTGGGGCGGCGGGGCGCTCAGCAGATCGCCCCAGTCGGTGCGTTGCTGCATTTGCTGCCGGGTCGCTGAATCAATCTGCGGCCCGGCGCTTTGCCAGCCACCGCCGACGGCGCGGTACAAAGCGATCAGGTTGCTCACGGCGTTGCTGCGGCTGACCAGATAATTGTCCTGTAGCTCCAGCAATGCGCGCTGGGCGTCGAGCACCCGCTGAAAGTCCGAATAGCCTTCACGATATTGGGTGTTGGCCAGCACCAGCGAACGTCGCGCCGCACGTTCGGCCTCGCCGAGAATGCGCTCGCGTTCCAGCGCTTTGGTCAGGCCGCTGGCGGCATCGTCGGCCTCACGGGCAGCCTGGCGGACCTTGTCGCGATAGGCTTCGATCAGTTGCTGCAAGCGCGCATCCTGCACGCGGATGTTGTTGTGGATGCGACCGTAGTCGAACAGGTTCCAGCGCAGGCTCGGGCCACCGATCAGGTCGAGGCTGCGCGGGGTGGCGCCGAGGGTGTCGCTGGACCAGACGATGCTGCCGAGCAGCGTCAGCGACGGATAAAGATCAGTTTCAGCTACGCCGACCAGCGCCGATTGCGCGGCAACGTTCAGCTCTGCCGCACGCACATCGGGACGGCGCAGCAGCAAGTTGGCCGGGACATCCTGCAGCACGGCGCGATCCACCAGCGGAATCAGCCCCGATTGTTCCGCCAGAAACGCCGCGCCACCGGGCGGCTGGTCGACCAGCACCGCCAGCGCATTACGGGTGCGCAGCAACTGGTCTTCGAACGCTGGAATACTGCTCAGGGTGCCGAGGTATTGGGTTCTGGCTTGTTGCAGGTCGAGTTCGGCGGTCTGGCCGCTGCGAAAGAGTTTTTCGGTGATTTCGAAATTGCGCTTTTGCTGGGCGGCGTTTTCTCGGGCGACTCGCAGCCGGGCTTCGGTGGTGCGCAGGGCAAAGTAGGTGTCGGCCACCTGAGCGCGTAACAGAACGAGGGCGTCTTCGTAGTTGGCCTGGGCGGCGAAGTAGCTGGCGTCGGCGGACTCGATGGCGCGGCTGAAACGGCCCCAGAAATCCAGTTCCCAGCCGACATCGAATGCGGCGCTGTGCTGCCAGAAGTGCAAGTCCTGCGGATTGTTGCCACCGGATTGGTGGCGGTCGATGTACAGGCTGTCGGCGCTGGCCTGTTGCAATTGCGGGTAGCGACCGCTGTTGGCGATGCCCAGTTGCGCGCGGGCTTCGAGCACCCGCAGACCGGCGATCTTCAGGCTGCTGTTGCGGGCTTCGGCGTCACTGATCAAGCGGTCGAGCACCGGATCGGCAAACACCTGCCACCACTGACGCAGGTCCGGTACCGCCCCGCGTTCGCTGGCCTGTTCCAGCGCCGGACTTTGCCACTGCTTGCTCCAGGCCTCGGCCGGTGGCTGGAAATCCGGGCCCAGCCGCAGGCAGCCACCAAGGCTCAGCGCACCGAGCAGCAACAGGTGGCCGGGACGGATCAGCAGGGCTGGCGTTGCAGGCATACCGGGTGGCCCCAACGGGAATTGTCACTGGAGCATAGACCGCAGATTGCAGGTTGATCGAAGCAATCAGCTGCTACGCTTTTTCAGGCGAACTTCACTGAACCGCCCCCGACGAAAAGGTAGGAAACACCATGGACACTGCTCAAGAACCGCTTGCCCCCGCCAGCGCCAATTGGCGTTTCAAGGTCGGCGTGGCAATCCTCTGCCTGATGCTCGGTTCGTGGTTGATGGTGCCGCTTGCCGCCGCCCTCGATGTACCGGGCTCGAAAGTCGCGGCGCTGACCGGGGTGTTGTTCATCAGCAATAAAGTGCTGTTGCTGCTGGTGATTGCGGTGATGGGCAAGGCCGGGTTCGCCGAGCTCAAGCGCACGATTGGCCGCTATATCTCCGGCGTGATTCCGACCCCGGTGGCCGAAGTCAGCCCGATGCGCCACAAGATCGGCGTGGTGATGTTCTGCCTGCCGCTGCTGTCGTCTTTCCTGGAACCGTATTTCGACAACTTCTTTCCAGGCGTGCGGCCCAACCTCTGGCAGATGCAGGCGCTGGGCGACTTGATGTTTGTCGGCAGCTTTTTCGTGCTGGGCGGCAATTTCTGGGACAAGGTGCACGCGTTGTTCGTGCGCAAGGCACGGGTGTTTACGGAATAAAAGTGCACTTTTCAGCAATCGCCTTCGATCAGGCATGCCCAAGCGCAATGGCAAACGATACGACGACCATGCAGGCAAAAGCGAAATTGAGGTTCATGGGGTGTTCATCCTGGTCCTTTTGAAAGTGCGGCCATTCTGCCGGGGGCGGGTCAAAAGAAAAAATTCGGCTTCGTGATTCCAATGATCGAAGCCATTGATACCGGCGTTGTGTTTGCCTGTTTGCTTGGCTAAGCTCGCAAAAACCTGCAATGACAAGCACAAACAGGCAAAACCATGCACGATCATTCCGCTTCCGAGCTTCCTTCCCTGCGCCGACAGAAAATCCTCCTGATCCTCGAACGTGACGGCAAGGTCATGGCGTCCGATTTGAGCCAGCATTTTGCGGTGTCGGAAGACACCATCCGCCGTGATCTGGCCGAGCTGGACAGTGCCGGGCTGGTGCAGCGGGTGCACGGCGGCGCGCTGCCGAGGCCCAAGGACACCGGCAAGGATTACTTCACCCGGCTGGACGAGATCGACGAGGTGAAGATTCGTCTGGCGCGATTGGCGGCGCAGCAGGTCAGGAACGGGCAAACGGTGGTGTTCGACTCTGGTTCCACTGCGTTGCAGGTGGCGCGCTCGTTGCCCAGGGATATCAACCTTACGGCGGTCACGGCATCGCCGATGACGGCGATTGCGTTGTCCGAATATCCGGGCATCAAGGTGATTCTGGCGGGCGGGCAGTTGAATCCGAAAACCATGTCCGCCGGTGGTCATGAGGCGCTGCGGCTGCTGTCGGGGATCAAGGCGGATCTGGCAATCACCGGGGTCTGCGCGATTCATCCGGAGGTGGGCATCACCTCGCTGCATTTCGATGAAGTGCCGGTCAAGCAGGCGCTGCTCGACTGTGCGGCGCGGGTCATTGCCGTGACCACGGCGGACAAGCTCGGCGCGGTGGAACCGTTTGTGGTGGCGCCGTGCGAGCGCTTGCACACGCTGATCACCGAACGACATGTTGCGTCAGGAAGTGTCGAGGATTATCAGCGGTTGGGGATTGAGGTGGAGCAGTTGCCTGACTGAGGTTTTGCGGCAAAAAAAGGCCCCATCACTGGCGATGGGGCCTGTTCGGTCAGCGCAGTTTTTCCAGCATCTGGTAGTACCACATGCCCGCCGCCAGCATCGGATTGCCCAGCAGATCGCCCATCGGCACGCGAATGTGCGAGCACGCGGCAAACGTGTCGAACTGCTGCATCTGCCCGGTGATCGCCCGGCTCATGATCTCGCCCATGATGTGGGTTGTGGCGATGCCGTGGCCGGAGTAGCCCTGGCAATACCAGACGTTGTTCGAGAGCTTGCCCAGTTGCGGGATGCGGTTGATGACGATGCCCATCGCGCAGCTCCACTGGTAGTCGATCTTCACCCCTTTGAGCGCCGGGAAAGTCTGTTCGATGCACGGCCGCAGTTCGCCGGCGATGTCCCGTGAGTCCTTGCCGCTGTAGTTGGCGCCGCCGCCGAACAACAGGCGACCGTCGGCGGTGAGGCGGTAGTAGTCGAGGACGAAGCGGCAGTCGTAAACGGCGAGGTCTTCGGGGTTGATCTGCTTGGCCAGATCCCCCAGCGGTTCGGTGGTGACGATGCCGCCCATGGCCGGGAAGATCTTGCCCTTGAGCTGGCCCGGTTCGAGCTTGTGGTAGACGTCGCCGGCCAGCAGGACCTGATTGGCGTCGATCTGCCCGTGAGCGGTGCGTACGCCGGGGCTGACGCCGTGGATGATCTCCAGCACTTCGCTGTTTTCGAAGATCAGCGCGCCAAGGCTTTCCGCCGCCCGCGCTTCACCGATGCACAGGTTGAGCGGGTGCAGGTGCATGTTGCGGGTGTTCTTGATTGCGCCGTGATAGAGGTCGCTTTGCAGCAGGTCACGCACCTGGCTGCGGTCGAGCAGGCTGACCTCATCACCCATGCCGCGACGCACGGCTTCGTTGTAGTCGTTGCGCAAGCCGTCCATGTGGCTCGGCTTGTACGCCGCATGCAAATGACCGTGCTTGAGGTCGCAATCGATGCCGTATTTCTCGACCCGTTGCTGGATGATTTCGTGGCCGCGCCAGCGCAGGTGCCAGATGAAGTCGTCGACCTCATCGCCCAAGGTGTTGCGCATCTGTTTGCGCATCGCGCCGTCGCCGGACAGGCTGCCGGTCACCTGACCGCCATTGCGCCCGGTGGCGCCCCAGCCGATCTTGTGGCTTTCGACGATGGCGACTTTCAGGCCTTTTTCCGCCAGCTCGACAGCCGTGGCGACGCCGGTGAAACCGCCGCCGATGATTACCACATCGACCTTGTGCCGGCCTTGCAGGGTCGGGTAGTCGGTGTCGCGGTTGAGGGTGGCGGTGTAGTAGGAATTGCTGCGTTCAGTCATTTCAGTGTCCAGATTCGGGAGTCGGTGCACGGACCCTGTGGGAGCGAGCTTGCTCGCGAAATGCGTTGTGTCAGTCACCTGAAATGTTGAATGTGACGACGCTTTCGCGAGCAAGCTCGCCCCCACAAGGGGCGGAGTGATTAATCAGGCTTCTGTGAGGTACCAGCGCCAGTCCTGCTCACCCACTTCGGCCATGAACTGCCGGTACTCCGCCCGTTTGACTGCCAGATACACCCCGAGGAATTCCTGCCCCAGCGCATCCCGTGCCCACGCCGAATTTTCCAATGCCGTGAGCGAGGTCAGCCAGTCGGTCGGCAGCAGTTCTTTCGCCTGCGCGTAACCGTTGCCCTCCACCGGCTCACCCGGATCGATGTCTTCTTTTATCCCGCGATGAATGCCTGCCAGGATCGCGGCCGCTGCCAGATACGGGTTAGCATCGGCGCCGCAGATGCGGTGTTCGATGTGCCGGGTGTGGGCCGGGCCGCCGGGCACACGCAGGCTGACGGTGCGGTTGTCGACGCCCCAGGTCGGCGCCAGTGGCGCGTAGCTGTTGGCCTGGAAACGGCGGTAGGAGTTGGCGTTCGGGCAGAACAGCAGCAGCGAATCGAGCAGCGAGGCGAGCATCCCGCCAATCGCCGTGCGCAGCAGCGGGGTGCCGGCCGGGTCTTCGGAGGCAAACAGATTGCGTCCCTCGGCATCGGCGAGGCTGACGTGCATGTGCATGCCGGTGCCGGCCAGATGATCGAACGGCTTGGCCATGAACGTCGCCTGCATCCCGTGCTTGTGCGCCACGGCTTTGACCAGTCGTTTGTAGCGCACGGCCTGATCCATCGCCTCCAGCGCATCGCCGTGTTCGAGGGTGATTTCCACCTGGCCCGGCGCGTATTCCGAGATCGCCGTGCGCGCCGGAATGCCGTGCAGTTTGCAGGCGCTGTAGAGGTCGGCGAGGAACGGTTCGATCTGCTCCAGCTCACGCAAACCGTAGACCTGGGTGTGTCTCGGTCGACCACCGTCGGCATCCAGCGCCGGTTGCGGGCGACCGTTGAGATCGCGTTTGGCGTCGAGCAGGTAGAACTCCAGCTCGCAGGCCATCACCGGGTGGTAACCCTCGGCCTGCAAGCGGTCGATGACCTTGATCAACAGATGACGCGGGTCGGCGATGCTCGCCGGCATGCCTTGTTCCGGGTGCATGCTGACCTGCACTGCCGCAGTCGGAATCTGCCGCCACGGCAGGCGCACCAGACTGCCTTCCAGCGGGTAGGCGCGACAATCGATGTCGCCGACATCCCACACCAGAGCGGAGTTCTCGACGTCTTCGCCATGGACGGTCAGACCGAGGATGGTGCTCGGCAGCGGGCGGCCGCTTTCGTACACGGCGAGCAGTTCTTCGCGGTGCAACAACTTGCCGCGGGGCACGCCGTTGGCGTCGAGGATGAACAGCTCGATCATGTCGATGTCGGGGTTCTGCTTGAGGAAGTTACGGGCGTCTTCAATGGCTGCGAATTTCATAATCAATCACTCACGATGGCGCCGCACAGGCGCGCAGATTCGGGCCGGACGCAGCGCGGCAAAAGGCTCGGGCGTCCTGGCAGGGATATCGAAAAAAGAGGGGAAGCTGTCGCGATTTTTAGCGGCGCGATCAGACGTGCAGGCAGATATCCGGCGGGCGTGCGGAGTGACGCAGCTTGGAACGGCTCAGGGCCATGGGGAGATTGACGATGCGATTCATGCGCGGCCCCTGTGAAGGAGGGCGCACAGTGCAGAGACGTTCAGCGATTCCGATTGTTGTAGTGACGTGCTCATGACGCGTGTTTCCGTTGGCGGAAAACGTCGGCGGCGGGAGTGTCCCGCCATGCCGGTGTGGCTGGATAGTAAGGGGGAAGTCCGGGATAAGTAAACGCCTGATTCCGATGGGCGCGGCAAGCCACCGGCTCAGCGCAACAGATGAAACCCCAGCCCGACGAGGGCGCAAACGATCAACACCTCGATCACGCCGCGCTTGAAAACAAACAGCGCGAGGGTGGCGCCGAGCGCAAGTAACAGCACAAAAAAATCAGGCTGTGCGGCAAAACCCTTGGGAAAGAACACGTGGTAAGCAAAGAAACACGCCAGATTCAGGATCACCCCGACCACCGCTGCCGTGATCGCGGTCAGCGGTGCGGTGAATTTCAGTTCGTTGTGGGTCGACTCCACCAGTGGCCCGCCGGCGAGGATGAACAGGAACGAAGGCAGGAAGGTGAACCAGGTCACCAGCGTCGCGGCCAGTGCACCGGCGGCGAACGCGTGTTGCGGGCCGAACGTCGGCTGCACGTAAGCGCCGACGAACCCGACAAACGCGACCACCATGATCAGCGGCCCCGGCGTGGTTTCGCCCAGCGCCAGGCCGTCGATCATCTGCGTCGGCGTCAGCCAGCCGTAATGCCCCACCGCGCCCTGGTACACGTAAGGCAGCACGGCGTAAGCGCCACCGAAGGTGAGCAGCGCCGCTTTGGTGAAGAACCAGCCCATCTGCGTGAAGGTGCCGTTCCAGCCGAACAGCGCGGTCAGCAATGCCATCGGCAGGCACCACAGCAGCGCGCCGATCAGTACCAGGCGCAACAGTCGCGGCAGGCTGAACCGCACATGCTCGGGCGGGGCCGTGTCGTCATCGATCAGCGCCGGGCCGAAGGATTTTTCGCTACCACGATGACCGCCGTTGCTGAAGCGCTGCGGGGCCCAGCGTCCGCCGACATAACCGATCAACGCTGCGCCGAGCACGATCAGCGGAAACGGCACGTTGAAGGCGAAGATCGCCACGAACGCCGCTCCGGCAATCGCCCACAGCCAGCTGTTTTTCAAGGCTCGCGAACCGATGCGATGGGCCGCGTGCAGCACGATCGCGGTCACCGCCGGTTTGATCCCGTAAAACACCCCGGCCACCGCCGGCACGTCGCCAAACGCGATGTACACCCAGGACAGGGCAATCAGAATCAGCAGCGAAGGCAGCACAAACAGCGCCCCGGCCAGCACGCCGCCACGGCTTCGATGCAGCAGCCAGCCGATATAGGTCGCCAGTTGCTGGGCTTCCGGGCCGGGCAGCAACATGCAGTAATTGAGTGCGTGCAGGAAGCGCCGCTCGGAGATCCAGCGCCGGCGCTCTACCAGTTCCTGATGCATGATCGCGATCTGCCCGGCGGGGCCGCCGAAGCCGATGCAGCCGAGTTTGAGCCAGAAAGGCCAGGCCTGACGCAGGCTGACAGGCTGGGGGCGGGGCAAGTCCTCGGGGGGCGTTGTGCTCAAATGCGGCTCCACGGTCGAGTTGGCAGGAGCCGCTATCTAATCAGGCTTTTGTTGCAGCCGACAGTGACCCGTCAGGCATGCGCCAAACTCCAGCGAGCCGCCGCATTCCGATCACTCTGCCGCGCCTCGACCCAATGTGAACCCTGCGGCGTAGTCTCACGCTTCCAGAACGGCGCACGGGTCTTCAGCACATCCATGATGAATGCCCATGCCTCAACCCCCCGTAACCGGTGGGAAAAACGCAATTTCGTCGAAATCCTCGATCGCCTGATCCGGCTGGCACAGCTCCTGATTGACCGCGCACATCAGGTTGCCGGCGCCGAGCACTTCACGCCACAGATCGCCGCGCTGCATCAGCATTTGCCGCACGTCCTCGACACAAATGAGGGTGTCGCTGGCCGGGATTTTTTCACCGCCCAGATTGAGGCGGTCACGGTAGCTGGCGAAGTAGTTGATCAGAATCATTGCGGGTTCTCCCATTGAAAGTGGCCGGAGCGGCCGCCCTGTTTGCTCAGCAGACGGATGTCGCCGATGACCATCGCCCGGTCCACCGCTTTGCACATGTCGTAAATGGTCAGGGCGGCAACGCTGGCAGCAGTCAGGGCCTCGAGTTCGACGCCGGTCTGGCCGGTGAGGCGGCAGGTGCTGGTGATCTGCACGCGGTCCGGTTCGCAGGCCTTGAGCTCGACGTGGATCGAACTGAGCAGCAGCGCATGACACAGCGGAATCAACTCGTGGGTGCGCTTGGCCGCCTGAATCCCGGCGATCCGCGCCACGGCGAACACGTCGCCCTTGGGGTGGCCGTTGGACTGGATCATTTGCAGGGTTTCGGGGCGCATCTGCACCCAGGCTTGCGCGGTGGCTTCGCGGCGGGTCGCCGCTTTGTCGCTGACGTCGACCATGTTGGCGCGGCCCTGATCATCGAGGTGGGTGAGGGTGTCGCTCATGGGGTGGGCTCCTGGATCGGGCTGTAGATTCGCGGGGCGTTGCGGTGCGGGACGTGGATCAGGTTCAAGCGGTGCTTGAGCGCCCAGCGCACGGTCAGCGCAGTCGGGGCGGACAGGCTGACGAGGGTGCCGAGGCGAGCGCGCACGGCTTTGTGGATCAGCTCGAGGCTGCAACGGCTGGTGACCACGACGAAGCCCTGACGCGCATCGAGGCCTTCGAATTGCAGGGCGCCAATCAGCTTGTCGAGGGCGTTGTGGCGGCCGATGTCTTCGCGACACAGCAGCGCTTCGCCAGCGGCGTCGAAGTACAACGCCGCGTGCAGGGCACCGCTGCTGCGGGCCAGTTGCTGGGCCTGTTCGATGCGCTGGCGGATACCGTCGAAATGCACGGCCGGTGGCAGCGGTGTCGGGGGCAGGATTTCCAGTTGCGGCAGCGCCTGCTCCAGGGCTTCCACGCCGCAGAGGCCGCAGCCGCTGGTGCCTGCCATCTGCCGCCGGTGATCCTTCAGGGCCCAGAATGCACGGCTTGAAATCTGCACGTCGGCCTGGCAGGCCTGGTCGAAGTGGGTCAGGCGAATGTCATGGATATCGTCGAGGCGGTCGACGATCGCATTGCTCAGGCTGAAGCCGCGAATGAAGTCCTCGATGTTGCCTGGCGAGACCATCATCACGGCTTGATTCAGGCCGTTGTAGCTGATGGCCAGTGCGATTTCGGCCGCCAGCGCCGCGTGGGACACCGGCGCGTTGTCGAGGTATTCGCGGTACGCCACTTGCGCCGGTTGGGGCGCGGGGGCGTTGGCGTCGCCCGGTTCGATGGGTTGTTCAACTTGGCACAGCATCCTGAAAAGTCCCCGAAGCGCTGAAGTGGTTTCAGGCTACGGGGCAGGGAAAAAGGCGTCCAATCGCTTGTTCCGATGCAGTGATTGGATTGGTCGATCACTGGAGGCGTTAATCGGCAGGCGCCTCGATCCCGAACATCTTGCGCGCCTCGGCAAAACACTTCTCGGCAATCGCCGAACGCGGTTCGGTCTTGCGCATCACCAGCCCCAGCGGCGCGAGCACGCTGGCGTCCGGCAGATTGATGAAAGCCAGGTGTTCGATCGGCTCTTGCAGACCGCTGTCCAGCGGCATGATCGAGCAGCAGAAACCCTGGTGAATCGCCTGCAACAGCTGATAGGTCGAATCGCTTTCCATGATCGGCTGTGGATTCAGCCCGCGACTGCGAAAACTCAGGTCGATGGATTTGCGGTAGTGCATGCCGGTGGTGATCATTCCCAGCGGCAGCTCGGCGGCGTCTTCCCAGCTCATTTCCGGGCCTTCGAAATGGAAGTGGCGAGTGTCGTAGAGCAGGCCGACGCGGGTTTCGCCAATCTCGAAAAAGTCGAAATAGTTCGGGTTGACGTGGTCCAGATAACACACGCCCAAATCCAGCTGATTGTTGCCCAGGCCTTCGATGATCTCGTCCGAACTCAGCGACGACAGGCTGTACTTCAGCTCCGGATAAGTCCCGGACAAACCCTGAATGTAATTGACCGGATTGAAGTTGCTCAGCGGCACCAGACCCAGACGCAGGCTACCGACCAGTTGCCCCCGGCAGGCGGCGGCTTCGGCGAACAACCCGTCGTGGGCCGCCAGCAGCGTGCGGGCCCAGGCCAGTACGCGTTCGCCGGCCTGGGTGAAACCTTCGAAGCGCTGACCGCGATTGACCAGCACCAGATCCAGCTCGTCTTCCAGATTGCGCAGGCGCATCGACAGGGTCGGCTGAGTGATGTGACAGCGCGCGGCGGCCTGGCCGAAGTGGCGGGTTTCGTCCAGCGCGATCAGGAACTTGAGTTGTTTGATGTCCACGACGGCACCTGCTCGATAAGGAATTTTGATTGAGTATTGACGCAGATGCGTACGGCGCACGGAAAGCGCAGGGAGCGACGATCCCATCGACGGCTTTTTTCGTCCAATCGGCCGTGTTTAAGAGCTTATCGAGGGCTTCGATGACGCCCGGTTTCATTGGGCCGGACAGGGAATGAAGTGCTGAAAAAAATCACCGATAGAGCAGGTCGATAGTGTGGTTGGCCAGAGTGATTAGACAGTCCTCACAAGCGGCACTTAGGCTCGTCATCCATTGAATTGACGACGGTCGGAGAGTGCCATGAGTGTTAAATCGGATGCCTTGTTCCTTCCCCTGAATATTGCCGTACTGACGGTCAGCGATACCCGCGACTACGCCAGCGACACCTCCGGCCAGTTGCTGGTCAGCCGCCTGCTGGAAGCCGGCCACACCTTGAGTGAACGCAACCTGCTCAAGGACGACCTGTACAAAATCCGCGCCCAGGTTGCGCAGTGGATCGCCGACGACACCATTCAAGTGGTGCTGATCACCGGCGGCACCGGTTTCACGGGACGTGACAGCACTCCGGAAGCCGTGGCTTGCCTGCTGGACAAGCAGATCGACGGCTTCGGCGAGCTGTTTCGCGCCATCTCGATTCTCGACATCGGCACCTCGACCGTGCAAAGCCGTGCGCTGGCCGGGCTGTCCAACGGCACGCTGGTGTGCTGTCTGCCGGGCTCCACCGGCGCGTGCCGCACCGCGTGGGAAGGCATCCTCGCCGAACAGCTGGATAACCGTCACCGCCCCTGCAACTTCGTTCCGCACCTCAAACCGGTGCAAGCCTGCGGGCCGCGCGGATGAGCAAGCCGGGATTGATGCCGGTCGAGGAGGCCCTCGACCAACTGTTGGCGATGGCCGATGAACGACGCCTGCCGGACAGCGAATCCGTGCCGTTCAATGACGCGCGCGGACGTGTGCTGGCCAGCGATCTGGTCGCCACCCTCGACCTGCCGCCATGGCCGAACAGCGCCATGGACGGCTACGCGTTGAACCTCGCCGACCTGCATCGCCAGCCGTTGAGCGTGTCGCAGCGGGTCTACGCCGGGCTGGCGCCGGACACTCTGTTGCCTGGCACCTGCGCACGAATCTTCACCGGCGCGCCCTTGCCCAATGGCGCCAATTGCGTGGAGATGCAGGAAAACGTCGAGGTGCTGGAAGACGGCCGCGTACGTTTCCTGCAACCGCTGAAGGTCGGTCAGAACATCCGCGCCCAAGGCCAGGAAAACCGCGTTGGCGACACCCTGCTGCGCGCCGGCAAACGCCTCGGCCCGTTCGAACTGGCTGTCGCCGCGGGGCAGGGCATGACTCATCTGCCGCTGGTGCGTCGCCCGCGCGTGGCATTGCTGTCGACCGGTGATGAGCTGGTGGAGCCGGGGCAGCCGCTGCGTCCCGGCAGCCTCTACAACAGCAACCGCACCTTGCTCGACCACTGGTTGCGCGAACTGGGTTGCGAAGTGATCGACGCCGGCATTCTTCCCGATCGCCCGGCGCAGACCCGGCTCAAACTCGAGCAACTGCAAGTGGCGGCCGATTTGATTCTGACCACCGGCGGCGTATCTGCCGGTGACGCCGATTGCCTCGGCCAGGTGCTGCGCGACAACGGCAAGCCGCTGCTGTGGAAACTGGCGATCAAACCTGGCAAACCGCTGACGGTCGGCCATTTCGGCACGGTGCCGGTGATCGGTTTGCCGGGCAATCCGACTTCGGCACTGGTGACCTTCGGCCTGCTGGCGCGCCCGTATCTGCTGCGCATTCAAGGCGTGGAGGAGGTGATGCCGCTGAGCTTCACGGTCAACGCCGGCTTCGACTGGCCGAAACCCGGCAGCCGCCGCGAATACCTGCGGGTGCGCCTGGAAGGCGGGCGGGCGGCGCTGTATCCGAACCAGAGTTCCGGGGTTTTGCTCGGCGCAACCTGGGCCGACGGACTGGTGGAAATCCCCGAAAACAGCACCTTGCAGATGGGTGATCCGTTGCGTTTCATTCCTTTCAGCGAGCTGTTCTGAGCGCGATCAACAATCTGTCGGAGACTGGGGCGGCTATCGGGTCAATTTCAGTCGTTCGTGCCACTGGGCGATGGATTCTTCCGGGTAGACCTCGAATTGCTGATCCTTCGCGCTGGCCTGCACTTCGACCCACGGCGCTTTCGAGCCGAGCATCAGATGAGTGTGTTCCGGCGGTACCGGCAATGGCGTGTCGATGGCCGAGGCGAACGGGTGGATCAGCTCCGGCCACTCCGGGCTGAACAGCCATAGACCGCTGCCGCACAGCGAGCAGAAGTGCCGTTCGGCGGTGCTGCGGTGGGCGCGGGCATCGCCTTCGTCTTTCATTTTTGCGTGGTAAATCGTGATGTGTTTGCGCCCGCGCACCTTGAGGCTGGCCGCGTCGCCGCCGAGGTTGATGGCAAAGCCGCCACCGCCCTGGGTCTTGCGGCAGATCGAGCAGTAGCAGCGTTGATAAGGGTAGGGGTGGGCGCTGTCGAGGGTGAATGAAACCGCGCCGCAGTGGCAGGAGCCTTCGAGGTGCATGAGTGGCCTCCGGATTTTTTGTCGGTGCGGTTCAGCCTAGAAGAGATGTCGCGCCTGTGCCGCCGCTATCGCGAGCAAGCTCGCTCCCACAGGGTTATTCAGAGTTTGAAAGATTGAGGGCACACCGCAAAACCTGTGGGAGCGAGCTTGCTCACGATGAACGATAAAGCGGTACAACTGGACGCCCACGAATCCGAAGGTCAGCATGTCCGCAAAAAAAGGGACCCCAACCCATGCGCCGACTACCTTCCCTGGCCGCCCTGCGGACCTTCGAATGCGCCGCCCGCCACGCGCATTTCGGCCGTGCCGCCGCCGAACTGTGCGTCACCGACAGCGCCGTCAGCCACCAGATCCGCCAGCTCGAAGAGCAACTGGGCGTGTCGCTGTTCATCCGCGAAGGCCGGCAGATTCGCCCGACCATCGCCGCCGGGCGCTTGATGCAGAGCCTGCAACAGGCCTTTGAGCTGATCGGCGATGCCTGCGATGAATTGCGCGATCCGTCCTCGCTCGCCGTGTTGCGGCTGGCGGTCACGGCGGAGCTGGCGCAGAAGTGGCTGATGAACCGTCTCACCGATTTCTACGCGCGTTATCCGCACATCACCTTGCACCTTTACGAACAACCGATCGACGCCACCGCGCCCGGTGAGGACATTGATCTGGCGATCACTTACGGCACCGGCCCGGTGGACAGCAGCGCGTACTTCGTCCGCCCGTTGCCGGCGTTGCAGTTCTTCCCGGTGTGCAGCCCCGGCCTGTTCAACCAGGGCACTCTGAAAACCCCGAAGGACCTGGCCCGCCATTGCCTGCTGCACGACGATCAGGACGGCAAGACCTGGACCGCGTGGCTTACCAGCCATGCTGGCGACTTGCGTCCGGAGCGTCAGTTGTATTTCGCCCACGCCGGGCTGGCGCTGGAGGCGGCGGCACAAGGGCAGGGCGTGGCGATGGGCGACAATCTCACGGCGCAGGAAGACTTGCAGAGCGGGCGTCTGGTGCGACCGTTCACCTCCAGCATGACCGCGCTGGGCCAATACGCGCTGGTTTGCGAGCGGGTGCGGCTCGAGCGTCCGGCGGTGGCGCAGATGCTGGAGTGGTTCAACGATCAGCTGGCGGATTGATGAGTTGAATTCAACTGTTCCGAAATAATCATCGTTGGCGACGTGACGGCCCGCGACCGTAGCCTGAGGTCATTCCCATCCCGATGACGAGGTTTGACCATGGCACGTTTGCTCGACACCACCCCGAAACAGGACGGTTTCCGTCTGCCCGGCGAGTTTGAAGCCAAGTCCGGTTGCTGGCTCGGCTGGCCGGAGCGCACCGATGTCTGGCGCAACGGCGCCAAGCCTGCGCAGAAAGTCTGGGTGCAGATCGTGACGGCGATCTCCCACAGCGAACCGGTGACGGTGTGCGCCTCGGCGGCCCAGTTCGCCACCGCCCGCCGCCAGTTGCCGCCGCAGGTGCGGGTGGTGGAGATGACCTGCAACGACACCTGGTTCCGCGACAGTGGCCCGTGCTTTGTGGTCAACGACCAGAGCGGTGAAGTGCGTGGTGTCGACTTCGAATTCAATGCCTACGGCGGCCTCGATGGCGGGCTCTACTACCCGTGGGACAAGGACGATCAGATCGCCAGCAAGATCCTCGAGATCGAACGCTTCGATCGTTATCGCGCGCCGTTGATTGCCGAACTTGGCGGCATTCAGAGCGACGGCCAGGGCAGCCTCCTCACCACCGAGCAATGCCTGCTCAATCGCAATCGCAACCAGCACCTGGGCAAGGACGAGGTGACCCGCCGCCTGACCGACTATCTCGGCGCCGAGCAAGTGATCTGGCTGCCGCGCGGTTGCAAGTTCGACGAAACCGACGGCCATGTCGACGACCTCGCGTGCTTCGTGCGCCCCGGCGAAGTGGTGCTGCAATGGACCGACAACCGCGACGACCCACAATGGGAAATCTATCAGGAGGCCTACGACATCCTGCGCAGCACCCGCGACAGCCGGGGCCGCGAGCTGATCGTGCACAAACTGCCGCAACCGGATGTGCTGGAGTGGACCGCCGAAGAAGCCGAAGGCCTCGACCAGCAGGACAGCACCCACACCCGTCAGGCCGGCACCAGAATCTGTGCGTCGTACATCAACTATTACGCAGGCAACAGCTCGATCGTGGTGCCGTTGTTCGGTGATCGCAACGATCAGGTGGCGCTGGCAACCCTCGCCGAACTGTTCCCGCAGCACAAGATCGTCGGCATCGAAAACTCCCGGGAAATCCTGCTCGGTGGCGGTAACGTCGCGTGCATCACCATGCCGCAATACGCCGGCCAGAAAAGAGGAGCCTGAGCATGGGCCTGCACAACCTGAGTAAAGCGTTATTGCTGGTGCTTGCACCCCTGTGTGTGCAGGCCGCCGAAACGGCGAAGCCGGTGGTCAACCTGTACATCTGGGGCGAGTACCTGGCCCCGGATACCCTGAAGAATTTCGAGGCGAAAACCGGGATTCGGGTGGTCGCCGATCACTTCGATTCGCTGGAAACCGTCGAGACCAAACTGCTCACCGGCCGCAGTGGCTACGACCTGGTGCTGACCGCCGGCCAGCACCTGTCACGGGCTATCGAGAGCGGCGCGATCCAGACCTTGAACAAGCAGCAGCTCCCGCACTTTGCCGGGGTCGGCGATGAGTTCCGTCAACACATGGCGGTGTTCGATCCGGGCAACCGCTACGCCGGCATCTACGCCTGGGGCACCACCGGCGTCGGCTATCAGGAAGAGGCCGTGCAGCAGCGCCTGCCGCAGGCACCACGGGACAGCTGGGCGATGCTGTTCGATCCGGCAGTGGTGTCGAAATTCGCCGATTGCGGAGTGAGCCTGCTCAATGATCCGAACGAAGTGTTCGCCGCGGTCATGAAGTACATGGGTCTGGACATCAACCGCCAGAGTCTGGATGACCTGAAACTCGCCGAGCAGCAACTGGCGAAGATCCGCCCGTACATCCGCTACTTCGACAACGACCTGAACATCAGCGACCTGGCCAACGGCAACACCTGCGTGGCGATGTCGTGGAACGGCAACGTTGCCATCGCGGCGGGTCAGGCTGAAGCGGCGAAAAAACCCTTCAAGTTGAATTACCGGATCCCGAAGGAGGGCACGCTGATCTGGTTCGATGCCATGGTCATTCCCAAGGATGCACCGCATCCGGAGGCCGGGCTGGCACTGATGGATTACTTGATGACGCCTGAAGTGATTGCGCCGATTACTGACACCATTCACTACGCCAACGCGATCACGGCAGCGGACGGCTTGGTCGATCCGGCGATTCGCAACGATCCGGGGACTTATCCGCCGGCGGCGGTGAAGGCTTCGCTGTACAGCAAGAACGACAATGGCAAGGCGTTCAACCGGGCGTTGATCCGGGCCTTCGGCCGATTGAAGTCAGGGCTGTGAGCGGACGCCTGGAATCATCTTGAAGCGGTTTGGGCGTGGGTGTGCTGCGGGCAGTCTGATAGGTTTTTCGCCATGGATTTGAACCGGCAATGACGCCGGACGCCCTGTCAGTTGCTGATATCAGGCTCTGAGATGGCCATCATTCAAGGAAGAAAACATGCCAATCAAACCGCCAACCAAGGGCAACGGCCCGGGTGATGTACACCTGAAACCTTCCCTCGATGCCGCTACGCCGGGCCCGGCCATCAGGCCCGGGGTCTCTGTCACCCCGCCCGCGCCGCCTGTGCACCCCGATGTCGTCAGCACGCCGAATGTCAGTGGTGGAGGGCGAGTCAGCCCGGTGCCATCGGTCAGCTTGCGCGATGCAATGCCAGTCATCGATTCCGGCCCGGGCCCCGAGCTAGGTCAACGATCGTTGGACGCGTATCACGTCCCGGCAGCAGGCCGGCTGACCGACATCGATGCCGAAGGCTTCAGGTCTTTCAAGGGGCGTCAGTTTGCCGAATTGCCAGGACAGGGCATTGTCCTGGTGGGCGCCGATCCGCAGACCGGTCTGTTCCGGGCCAGACTGCCCAGCGAAACCAACCCCTCCGGCCCGGTTCTGGAGCGCGACAGCGACGGCCGGGTCTGGCACCCGCTTGAGGAGTTTGCCACGGAGCGCTACCGCATCCCCGATCCGCGCACTGATGCCGACGCGACGCTGGAAAACGTTTCTCGCCCGGAGGGCGATGAAGGACGGCCGCGCCATGACTCTTCCGATGACGAGTTCGAGCTGGCTTCGGAATCCATGCCGATCAAGCCCTTCTCCGAAAAGGAACTCGACACCATGCGCCAGGAGGTTTGCTATTCGTTGCGGGGAAATCGCCTCGGTACCTACGACCGCGCCAACAATGGTAAATACCCGTTGCGCGATACCTTTGGCAGGCCGGTGCGGATCCGCAAACTGGAAACCCTGGCCACGCTGACCACGGGTGAGCGATTTCGCTCGGGGCCGATCAAGCCTTACATCCAGTTTGAAGGCTATGAAAACGTGGCCAGGCTCTATGAAGAAAATCTCGAACTGCGCATTTTTACCGAGGTCGACGTGAAGGTTCCGGGCGAAAAAGCCCTCATCGGACAAAACATGGTGGTCGCCAACCGGCGCATCGCCAAAGGCGAAGCGCTGGGCCTTTATGGCGGAACACTCAGCCCGCTGCGCCTGATAAGGCGCGAAGAGCAGACATTCACCATGCTGGCGGGCGTGTACTTGCGTTACGGACCGGGCAAGTTCATTGAAGAGCCGGTAGTGGTCATCGGCGACAACATCATTTCGCGAATCAACACGAACTTTGAATACGACGCCTCGGGCAAGCCGGTTCGTCAATCGCCGGACGGCTACAACGTTCAGACCGTCGGTTTCAAGGTCGAAGCGGACATTCTGATCGGTGACCGGCTGGTCAACCGGCCATACGTCCTGAACGCGATGTTTGCCTCACAGGATATTCCGGCAGGAACCGAGTTGCGTTGGAACTACAGCTACTCGGACAAGGAGATAAAAATGATTTTCCCGTAAGAACTGGCGGGGGATTGCACCTGAATACGCTTGTCCAGCCTTCCCGAGATTGCGGGAGGATCAGGCTGAAACCGCTTTTGGCACCCGCCACAAATACCAGGCCGCCACTGTGCGAAACGGGCGCCACGCCAACCCGATATCGATCATCTGCTTGCGCGTCGGCTGCACCTCCAGCCCCTTCAATCGCCGATAGCCCTCGCGCACGCCAAAGTCATCGGCCGGCAGAATATCCGGTCGCTCCAGGCTGTAGATCAACAGCATTTCTACCGTCCAGCGCCCAACCCCGCGCAGGTTGACCAAGCGCTCGATCAGCGCTTCATCCTCCATCACCAGTGCCGTGGCGTAATCCGGCACCACGCCGTCCAGGGTCGCCTGAGCAATCCCCTGAATCGTCGCAATCTTGCCCGCCGAAAACCCGCAACTGCGCAGCCGTTCGAAGTCTGTCGCCAGAATCTGCTCGGGACGTGGAAACGTCTGTTCGGGAAACAACCCCACCAGCCGACCGACAATTGCATCCCCGGCCTTGGCGTGCAGTTGCTGATAGGCGATGGCCCGCACCAGCGATTCATAGGGATCACGCGCCGGATGCGGCCGATGCAGACATGGGCCGACCGCAGCGATATGGCGTTGCCAGTCGGCGTCGAGGCTGGCCAGAAACGCGCTGGCCGGTTGGTAGGGATCGGGTATCGGCAACGTCAGTGATCCATTGATTTGAAAGCCGGGAAGGCGTGAGTGTCGGTGTGTCAGAACGCCAAAGGTTGCGTCAGTTGCACGGCGGCATTCTCCAGCCGGAGCAGAAACGCCTTGCGCGGTTGCCCGCCACCATAACCGGTCAACGAGCCGTCCGCACCGATCACCCGGTGGCATGGCACCACGATCGACAGCCGATTGTGCCCGTTGGCCAGGCTCACGGCGCGACTGGCGCCGGGCTTGCCCAGCCGGGCGGCGATGGCACCGTAGGTACTGGTGTGGCCGTAGGGGATTAGTCGCAGTTGGGCCCAGACCTGACGGGCAAACTCGCTGCCGGGCAGGTGCAAGGGCACGCTGAATTCGTTCAGCTTGCCGGCGAAGTACAGCGCCAGTTCGTTTTCGATCTGCTGCAAATGCGCGTTGTGTCCCGGTGCGACCACGTAGCCGTAGCGGTTCTGCAACTCCTCGACTTCCCTCGTCAGCGCCGGGCGGTCGAGAAACTCCAGCAACACCAGCCCACGCCGCTCGGCCATGGCGATCATCGGGCCCAACGGCGTGGTCAGACGGGTGAACAGCAGTGGTTCGCTGGCCGCTGCACGGCCCGGCGTGATGTGGAACGACTTCTGAAACGCATCGCGAAAACCGCTGAGGGATTCATAGCCGGAATCGAACGCGGCGTGGTCGATGGACGTGCCTTGCCTGATCCCGCCCAACGCCATGCCGAGCCGGCGGGTGCGCAGCCACGCATGGAAGGTCATGCCGAAATGCTGCTTGAACCAGCGCCGCAGCTTCAGCGGTTCGATGCCCTCGGCAAGCAATTGCGCATCGCTCCAGCGCAGTTCCGGATCGGCGTCGACGGCTTTCAACAGCCGTTGTACCCAGTCCGGGGCGATGGCGGCAGCGTCCAGCGGTTTGCAGCGCAGGCAGGCGCGATAACCGGCGGACAGGCAGTCGTCAGCGTGGGCGAAGAATTCGACGTTTTCCGGTTTCGGCTTGCGCGCCGTGCAGGTCGGGCGGCAAAAGATCCCGGTGGTTTTCACGGCCGTGAAGAACACGCCTTCATAGGCAGTGTCGCGTTCGAGCATGGCGCGAACCATTTCGGCGTGAGGGGGCAGGACAGCGGTCTGTATGTTCATGGGCCGAGGATAAAACCGGTTATTCGATGGCTCCACCGAAAAATCGACAGTGAATTTTCGGGCCGCTGCACTACAGTGTCCGGGTCGTTACAACTCGGGGGAAAAAAGGTATGCCACCGTTCACGATTAAACACATCGATCACATCGTGCTGCGCGTCGCCGATCTGCAACGCAGCATTGATTTCTACGACCGGGTCTTCGGTGCCGAAGTGGTCAAGCGCAACGAAAAGTTCGGTCTGGTGCACCTTCGTGCCGGCACGTCGATGATCGATCTGGTCGACCTCGACGGCGAAATCGGCCGCAAGGGCGGCGCCGCTGCCGGCAGTGAACGGCGCAATGTCGATCACTTCTGCCTGCGTATCGAACCGTTCGATGAAGCGGCGCTGATCAGCCATTTGCAAGCCTGTGGCCTGACCGTCGACAAGGCCGCCACCCGTTTTGGTGCCGAGGGCAACGGCCTGTCGCTTTACTGCTTCGACCCGGACGGCAATCAGGTTGAACTCAAAGGCCCGTCCGAAACTGGCGATGGACGGGCGTGAATCCATTCGAACTTTCTACCGTACCGTCAACTCTGAAACCGTTACAGGGTGATAAATCTGCCAGAAAAAACCATCTGATGGGTCAGAAAGGACAATTGCCGTGTAAGCTTTCACGCCAAGCTTTTCCATTCCCCCATGGCCGCAGGCGGCCCACTGTACGAGCGACTACATGCAAGCAAAGGCTCGCGAGGTTCATGTGCCACCGGTGTTGCAAGATCTGCGCGCTGGCACGGCCGAACTGCACATTGCGCTGGAAAAACGCCTTCCTTTTTTCTCCGACACCCTTGATCTGCAAGCTTTCGAGCGATTGATGCGTGCCTATTACGGCTTCTACCAGCCACTGGAAAGCGCATTGCAGGACAGTGGCCAACTTCCCGCCGATTTCGATCTGGTTTCGCGCCTCAAAACGCCGACCCTGAAACGCGATCTGCACGCGCTGGGCGCAAGTGACGGGGACTTTTCGCTGTGCCGCCAGTTGCCCGCCATCGACTCCACCGCCGCCTGCCTGGGCGTGCTGTACGTGCTGGAAGGCGCGACGCTCGGCGGTCAGATTCTGCGCCGGGAAATCGCCACACGGCTTAATCTGGGCGCGAACAACGGCGCGGCGTTTCTGGATATCTACGGCGCTGCCACCGGCCGACGCTGGCGCAACTTCATCGAATACCTGGGCAGCCGCCCGATGGACGCCGACGAGCGTGAAGCCGTTGTAGCGGCTGCCCACACGACATTCAGCTGTTTCGAGCGCTGGCTCGAAAGCCAGGAGGTTCTGGTATGACCCCGCAAGACAAAGAAGCCTTTGAAGAGTTGCTGGCCAACTGCGCCGACGAGCCGATCCGCTTTCCCGGCGCGATCCAGCCGCACGGTCTGCTGCTGACCCTGAGCGAGCCGGAGCTTTCGATCATCCAGATCAGCGCCAACGTCGAGACCTTGCTCGCGCGCCCGGCGCAAGAGCTGATCGGCCAGCCATTGCAAAGCCTGATCGGTGATGCCCACGCCGCGCAGGTTCGCGAAGCGTTGCAGCAACCGGCCTGGGCCGATGCGCCGCCGCTGCACTTTCGCCTTAATGGCACGGCGTTCGAAGGTTTGCTGCACCGGCATCAGGATGTGCTGATCCTGGAGCTGGAAATCCACGTCGAAAACTTCCAGCCGCGCAACGTCGCCGGTACTGAAACCCACCTGGGGCGGATGCTCGCACGTTTGCAAAAAGCCCAGAGCCTGCAGGCGCTGTACGACATCAGCGTCAAGGAAATCCAGGCCATGACCGGTTACGACCGGGTGCTGATCTATCGCTTCGAAGAGGAGGGCCACGGCCAGGTCATCGCCGAAGCGTCCGATCCGTCGATGGAAGTTTTCAACGGGTTGTTCTTCCCGGCCTCGGACATCCCCGAGCAGGCTCGGGAGCTGTATCGCACCAACTGGTTGCGGATCATCCCGAACGCTGATTACCAACCCGTGCCGCTGGTCCCCAAGCTGCGCCCGGACACCCAGACCCCGCTGGACCTGAGCTTCGCCACCTTGCGCAGCGTGTCGCCGATCCACTGCCAGTACATGAAGAACATGGGCGTGCTGTCGTCAATGAGCATTTCCCTGCTCAAGGGCGACAAGCTCTGGGGCCTGATCAGTTGCGGCAATCGCCAGCCGCTGCATGTGCCGCACGAGTTGCGCACCGCGTGCCAGACCATCGGTCAGGTGCTGTCGTTGCAGATCAGTGCGATGGAAGCGCTGGAAGTCAGCCGGCAACGCGAGGAAAAGGTCGAAGCGCTGGCGCTGCTCAATCAGGCGATGATCGACTCGCCACAAAATGTCTTCGATGGCCTGGCCAACCAGCCGCAGGTCCTGATGGCGCTGGCCAATGCCGGCGGCATCGCGATCATCGAAGACAAGCAATTGCACCGTTACGGCAATTGCCCGGAGCCGGAAGAGATTCGTGCGCTGCACAAATGGTTGCAGGAGCGCGGCGAGCCGGTGTTTGCCAGTCATCACCTGGCCAGTGTCTATCCGCCGGCCGCGCACTATCAGCAGGTCGCCAGCGGCGTGCTGGCCATGAGCCTGCCAAAACCGGTGGACAACGGCGTGCTGTGGTTCCGTCCGGAAGTCAAAGAGAACATCAACTGGAGTGGTGATCCACGCAAGCCGCTGGACCTGGAAAACTCCGACGCCGGCCTGCGCCTGCGGCCGCGTACCTCGTTCGAAATCTGGAAGGTCGAGATGGCCGGAATCTCCACCAAGTGGAGCCATGGCGATTTGTTTGCGGCCAACGACCTGCGTCGCTCGGCACTGGAAAACGACCTGGCCCGCCAGGTGTGCCGCGAGCAGGAGGCGGTGCGTGCGCGCGACGAGCTGGTGGCGGTGGTGTCCCACGATCTGCGCAACCCGATGACGGTCATTTCGATGCTGTGCGGCATGATGCAAAAGGCCTTCAGCTCCGACGGGCCGCACACTTCGCGGCGCATCTCGACCGCGATCGACACCATGCAGCAAGCCGCCGGGCGCATGAACACGCTGCTGGAAGACTTGCTCGACACCTCGAAAATCGACGCCGGGCGCTACACCATCGCGCCGCAGAAACTCGATGTCGCGCAGATGTTTGAAGAGGCTCAATCACTGCTTGCGCCGCTGGCGCTGGACAAAGACATCAGCATCTCGTTCGAGGCTGATCCCGACCTGAGCATTCATGCCGACCCCGAGCGGCTGTTTCAGGTGTTGTCGAATCTGGTCGGCAACGCGATCAAATTCACCCCGCGCCTGGGCACCGTCGATGTATATGCCAAATCGGTCGGCGACGATATCGTCTTCACGGTACGCGACAGCGGCGAAGGCATCCCCAAGGATCACTTGCCGCACGTGTTCGACCGTTACTGGACGGTAAAGGAAGGCAATCCGACCGGCACCGGGCTGGGGCTGTACATCACGCAGGGCATCGTCGAGGCCCATGGCGGGCAGATCGTTGCCGAGAGCGAGCCGGGGCAGGGCAGTGAGTTCCGTTTCACCGTGCCGCGTCTGGACTAATCAAGCGGATCGGCGTTTGGGGGGCTGCAACATGGCCACCCACTCGGCGGCGAATCGATGGCAATCGCCGGGCCAGCGCGCCGTCAGCAGTTGCCCGTCGCGCACCACAAATCCCGTTTGTGGTGCCTGCGCGCAATCTCGTTTGGCGACCAGCGGCCCGCGTACAAAGTCGGATTTGCTGGCCAGCGCGGTTTTCACTTCCGCTTCGACGGTCTGCTTGTAGGTGCGGTA
The DNA here is from genome assembly GCF_002113045.1 of Pseudomonas sp. B26(2017). Classification (NCBI taxonomy): domain Bacteria; kingdom Pseudomonadati; phylum Pseudomonadota; class Gammaproteobacteria; order Pseudomonadales; family Pseudomonadaceae; genus Pseudomonas; species Pseudomonas sp. B26(2017). Next base: position 203,033 of record NZ_NEJJ01000010.1, read on the forward strand.
GTAGCGCCCCAGCCAGGCAGCGGTCATCAGCCACGCCGGCAACTCCATGGTTGCCGCGAGCAACGCCGTGACCTTGCGCCCGAACAACACCGAACGCCCGGTATCGGGGTCGAGCGTGCGCGCCAGCAACAGCACGCCATGACACACCGCCGCCACGGGTTTTTCGGCTTTGAAAAATTGCAGTGTGATTTGCTGGGCCTGTTTGGATTCCAGCAGTGTGCGCATCCCTTTGGCATGTCCGCCGGGAATCAGCAGACCATCGAACCGGCTCGTGTCGACATCGGCATACGCCAGCGGCTGCCTGAACGCTTCGGATTCGATCATTTTCGCGTAACTGTCCAGATCGGCCTTGCGCGTCATCAGCAGCGAACTCAACGGGCCGAAGCCGACATCCACCAACCGTGGGTCGGCGTGGGCAGGCAAGCCTTGGGGCGTGGCAAAACGCACCTCAATGCCTGCATCACGCATCACCTGCCAGGGCACGCTGCTTTCGGTGGGGTCGTAATCGGCGCAGGGCAACAGAATCAGAATCATCGAGGACAGACTTCCAGGTCGTGAGTAATCGCATAGCCAGAGCGTAGTGGGTCTGCGCGAGCGGGGGGGTAATTTCCTTCAATACCGCCTGCTGTGCGCCGGCTACCGTGAGCGCCTTGTTCCTCGATTTGAAGCAGGTGTGCGATGAGTCTGATTGTGTCGATGGCGGCGTTTGCCCTGGCCGCGTCCATTACTCCGGGGCCGGTGAATATCGTGGCGTTGAGCTCGGGGGCGCAGTTCGGCTTTCGTGCCAGTCAACGGCATGTAGTCGGAGCGACGCTGGGGTTTGTGCTGTTGCTGGTGTTGATGGGGCTTGGGCTGCATGAAGTGCTTGCGCTGTGGCCGTCGCTGACCCGCGTGGTGCAACTGGCCGGGGTGGCGTTTCTGCTGTTCATGGCCTGGAAACTGGCCACCGATGACGGACAGTTGAATGCCGGGGAATCAGGCAGAGCACCATCGATGCTCTACGGCGCAGTGATGCAATGGCTCAATCCCAAGGCCTGGCTGGCCTGCGTGGCGGGGATGGGCGCGTTTGTCGCCGATGGCGAGGCGCGGCTGGTGTGGCAGTTTGCGGCGGTGTATCTGGTGATCTGCTATCTGTCGGTGGGTTGCTGGGTGTACGCCGGGACGTTTTTGCGCGGCTATCTGCACAACCCGGCGGGGATGCGCTTGTTCAACCGGGTGATGGCGTTGCTGTTGGCGGTCAGTGCGGGGTATTTGCTGCTGCCCTGATCCGTACTCCGGCAAGTGGAGTACGGATCAGCTTGTAGTCAGATCAATCGGGCATCGTCAGAAAATGCCGTTGAGTTCCCGGAAAACGTGGGGCGGCATGGCCGTAAATCGGTTATTTCGCAGTTGGCTGATCGAATACAGCGCGCTGGCCGTACGACCGTTGCCGTCACCGAAGCCCTGAAAGCCGACTACCGCGCCCAATACCTGTTTATCGAAGTGCGGATGGCTTGGGTTCAGGTTTTTCAGATGCTGTTCGAGCAGCGCGAACCCGGTAGGGCTGCTGCCGTACCTGGTAGGGGCACCAGCATCGCGCACTTTGCCGAAAGCATCCGGTACCAGTTTTCGATGAATCTCCCTGATCACGTTCGGGTCGTTCAGGGGGGCCTTGTTCGCGGTGTAATCGCGCAATACCCCAAGGATATTGTCGAAGTCGTTACCGCTGGAGCTCGAGCCGTTCAACATCCACGCGGTGGCTCGTTGTGAAGGATCGGTATAGCCAAGGGGATTGAAGCTCGCTTCCGGCATCACGTCGTTGTACGGCGATTTGCCCAGATCCAGTTTCAGAATGTCTTGCTGATAGCCCTTCATGTATCGGGCTTTTCTGCTCTCGAGTTCGTAGAGGACAGCCAGTGTTTCGGTGTAACCCTGCACCGTGCTGCGCGCATCGTTGAGCTGGACGGGGTGGCCCTTGATGAATGCTTCTGTCAGTTCTTCCAAAGCCCCTCGACCGATCAGCGACTCCAGATCGCCTGCCTGTTTCGACTGGTAAGCGGATTCCTTCACGGCGTTGTTCGCGAGGTGGCGCCATTCTGTTTCAGTTGCCCCTTTGGGCAGCTTGAAATTCTTGTCGCTCAAACGCGTAACGACGTGTTGTACCGTTTCGATGGCATCGCTTTTGAGCAGTGCCCGAGCATGAGAAACCGTGTCCAGCGACATCCGCGCGTGCGCTGCCGAGCCGCTGTGATCAATGACTTTGAGCAGGTCATAACTGTTGGCGCCGGTCAGGTATCTCAGTTGCTGTTTCGCCTGGTGCGCAAGTGAGCGGGCACTTCCGCTCAATTTCGCAACACCTCGGCCGAGCAGTTTTCCACCGACCTTAAGCAGTTGCGGCAAACCGGATAACGGGTTGAACAGACTGAGGGCCGTGCTGGCCAGAACCCGCGAAGCCGACAGTAGTTTGCCGGCGATGCTCGCGGCTTTACTGGCGGCGGCAGCGATTGCCGCTGGCGCAGCGAAGAGGGTCATTGCGAGAACGGCGGCATCGACAATGCAGTCGAAAATTGCACCACCCTGTTTCTTCGGATCCCCTGACGTCAGTCCTTCGACGCAGCTCTTGAAGGGGATGATCAGGTTAAGAATCATGTTGAAGATGGCCTCGGTCTTCTCGATCGCCTTCTCCCGTACCGTTTGTTGCAGACCCAGTTGGTGGATTTCCTGCTCGGTGATATACGGATTTTTTCTGGCGATCAGTGAACCCAGGTCTTTCACGCGTGCGGATCGGTACAGGGGTGTTTGATCGTCCCGGTTTTTATACGGGTCGGGGGCTTCAAACGCACCAATCTTGCGCACCTGGATTCTGGATTTGACGTTGGCCCTGGGGGTGACGTTTTGCAGGTAGGCCTGTAGATCAACGGGGGCTCTTTCGAGTTGCTTCTGATCGGTGAATCGAGTGTCGAGCTGGAAGACGCTTCCGGAAACCAGCGGATTGAAGAGTGTTTCCAGATCAGGGTTGTGCCGACACTCCATCCGCAGAGGAAACAGCTCAAAACACTTGATGGCGTAGCCATGCTGTACACAGAGAATGACGCCATAACGGCCGGTTTCTCCCGGGATGTAAGTGGCAGGGCTGAAGCCATAACGACCGGTGACTCTCGCCGGTTTGTAGTTCATCTGCTGAACGCAATAGATACCGATCGCTCCATCTTCAATAGACGCTGCATCTTCCGGAAACAGCTGTGAAATGGCGATCTGGATGTTGCGCGTCAGACCTTCGAGGACGGCGTCGAAATGACTGGCGGTCGCCGTTTCGTAAAGCTCGGCAACGGGAAACAGATCGGGCAACCTCGGAAAGGACTTGTAGATACTGGTGCCTTTGATGCGATCCCAGTCCCGGGTGTGCAGTTCGTCACCCAAGTAGAGATCCAGCACCGATACTTTGCGACCGGCGCCACCGCCACTGCCACGATGTTTGACCAGCAGTTCATTGGGGTCGCATTCCGGTTCGCGGGACTTCAGTTCTTGCAGTGCGAGCTGTCGGCGATCGGGCAATGGCCTGGAAAAACGTTCGGTGGCTTCCAGCATTATGGCGACGTACTGGTCGTACTCGCGTATGGCGTGCTCGATGTCATCGGGCTTGAGATTGCCTTGCGCATCGCGTGTGATGAGGCCGTTCATCCAGGCCCAGGTCACCACCGGATCCACTGATCCCTCGGCCTGCAATGACGCCAGTGGCGCGAGTGATTTAGTCGACTGGCTGAACCCCATCAAATGTTGATAGGTCATTTTGCGGCTGGCGCCGGGAACCAGCGCTTCAACCAGATGTATAGCCTGCGTAGCGATCACGCAGGCCGGTGTCCCCATCTGCAGGCTGGGCGGCCAGTCTGGAAAAAGGTACTCGGGGGCCATGCCTGCCAAAATCATTTGTGCCACCAGCGGCGCGAGTGGGGGGGCGACGTGCAGGTTCTTGATCAGATGCGCTTCCAGGTCGACCCGAATCCGGGAGGGGTGCTGTTTGAAGTAGCTTTTTGAATACAGATCGAAGCCGGCGAAGTGGGTATTGGCGATATTGAGCCCCGGGTCGAGGTCCAGCAAGATCACGGCAGCCGCCAGTTGTTCTGCCAGCTCAGTCGTTTGGTTTGTTGCTGCTGGTTCATCAAGCCAGCCCAATTTCGACAAGTAATATTGCCCGTGCCGGGACGCCGCACTTTCGAGCACTTGCTGCAGGCGATAGTCCGTGCTGGTTGTAGCGCCGTCGCCCGGTACGCTTTCAATCAGCACACGTCTGCCGAGGCCATTGATGATGGCTTCAGAACCCTGCCTGCAACTTTGTGTCAGATCAAGAATCATGACCCGCTTGTTTCCCACAAGTTTGAACGGCGACTCGTCGGGCGCGTCCAGAAGTTGCCAATAGTTTCCGAACTTCGGAGGCTCAGGCAATGTCGAGAAGTTCAACAGATCGAGCAAGTTGCGGGTGTCTTGTTCGGTATCCGGCACTTGCAGCCCGTTGAATCGCAGCCACTGGCCGACCGTGACTTCGTTTCCCGTAATGATCCACCCGCCAGTGAGTTCCGCGACCTTGGCCAGAAGTTCGAGGCTGTCGTCAAAGCTCGCCAGCCCTGCGACATCCGCGGTGATATCACGGGGAAAAACAAAGACGGTCGCGGGCCGGTTGTTGCTGGCGACCATGTTTCGGTAACTGAAGTAGAGTCGCCCATGCTTATCCAGCAGAAAAACCGCGTTGTCCGGAATCTGGCGCCGAGCGCGGACAAAGTGAAAATCCTCGTGGCGCAGAAGTATGGAAAGCGACACTTTACCGTTGCGATGAACTCGGTCGAGTGCGCTGTTTTCTATACACGTAACCAGGATTTCGTTGCATTTCCAGTCGAGGCGTTCAGCGGCGTATTCATCGCTGATAAAGTTTGTAATGGTCTGGGTTACGTTTTTTTTCTGAAGTGAGTCTGTGGAATCGTAAGCGTAGTTGTCTGTTGGTTTCATGATTCGGAATCCATTCTCTAATAGTGAAATAAACAGAAATAGATGATCGTTTTCTGATTGTCGTGTTTGTGAAAGTGGCTTTTTAGAGTACGGCGACAAAACGTAAAGTTAGTGGGGATTGCTGTTCCAGGTATTTCTTTACGGTGTCCGGATTGGAGGGGAAGGTTGATTTAAAAGGCCTGGGATGTTGGGGGCGATAAATATGTATATTTTTCCGGGTGTGTAGAGTCAGGAAGGCAGCTGGGCAAAACAGTTGAGTAGAGAAAAAGGAGAGAAAAAGGAGGAAAAAGAGGGGAAAAAGGGGACGCATTTATTTACCAGTCCCACTATGTAAACCCGCAGCTCCTTGCAACGGGGAGCGCGGGTTTTGTCGTTTCCGGGCCTTCGGAAACCCTCGTTGAAGAGTGTTTAAGTTTATGTCCGTAAAGCCACGCAACCTTGCGCCTTTGCCTACGCATCCGCCAGAATCCGCCGGCTTGTGGGCCTTGGGGTCGGGTTCTATTGTGGGTCGGTCGCTGACGAATCAGCGATCGGGTTTCGCAGCCCGGATCAATCAAGGCGCCCAGCGCGCCGTTTCCGTTCAGCTTGATTTGGCTGATCGCGTAATGGCGGTTGTGCGCGGGATACCTTCGGGTATGCCGGGTTCCTTGATTCCCGGTCTGCGAACCCGCGTACAGCTGCCACCTTTCTTCGTTTCGCAGCGAACCCTGGCAGCTCCATTAATCAAGGAGTTTTACCATGATCAAACCAACGCCAAACCCGCCTGAAACCGACCCGACCTCGCCCTACGAAACCCTCGACTCCAAGAAATTCCACGAAGCCGCCGAGCGCGCCCTCGATCATTACCTCAATCCGCTGCTCCCCCGAAAACCACTCCTCAAACCCAATACTCGCTACCTCATCGCCCCCGGCATCCCGAGCGAAGAACTGCTGGCCGATGCCTGCGAAACCCTGACCTCGGCCAAAACCATGGCCAGCGATTTCGCGGGGATGATCGAGGCGCCGCAGCGGCATGTGCTGTTGGGCATCGGGCAGCTGATCATGCTGGCGGAACTGGCGGTGAACCGGGTGCTGGATAATCTGGATGTGGCGGCTGAGCCGCGTGTCTGAGTGCTGAAACCGAAACGGCCCATCGCGGGCCGTTTTGTTGTTATCCCCGATACTGCCCCGGCGTAGCCGCCAGATGTTGCTTGAACGCCCGTTGAAAGTGCGCCTGATCGGCAAACCCTGCCTCCAGCGCAACATCCGCAATCAACTGCCCGCGACGCAGACACTCGCGAGCAAACTGAATACGCTGGTTGACCAGAAACGCATGGGGCGTCATGCCGAAGTGCTGTTTGAAGGCGCGGATCAAATAGGACGGTGACAGCTCGGCAGCGGCGCAAATGTCGTCGAGGCTGAGCAGATCGGTGCAGTGCTGACGGATGAAGTCGGCGGCGCGTTCGAGTTTGAAGTTCGGTTCGCGCAACGATGGCTCGACAGGGTTCAGGCGCAGTTGCAAGTCACTGAAAAACTCCACCGCCGCGCTCTGTTTGCGCAGCACGTCTTGCTGCTCGTCGACCAGTACCGCGTACAACGCATTCAGGTCGCGAAACAGTCGGGCGTCATTCAAGTGGGTATCGGAAAACCGCCGAAACTCAAGCTCCGCACTGAACCCCAACTGATGCTGCAGATCAGTCAGCCACGGCGTTTCCACGTACAACATCAAATACGACCAAGGCTGATCATCGATCGGATTACACGCGTGCACGTCCCCCGGATTCATCAGCACCACGGTACCGGCCGCCACTTCGAACGTGGCTTGCTCATGCACATAGGTGCTGCGCCCGGCGGTGATCGCGCCGATGGAAAAGTGCGCGTGGGAGTGCCGTGAATAGCAGACCTCACGCCCGTCGGCGATGGCCCGCGCTTCGATAAAGGGCAGGGCGTCGTCGCGCCAGAAGCGCGGGGCTTGTTCGGGGTTCTTGGTGGCAGCTTTCATTGTTGGGGTTCTCGGCAGACCAGTGCCCGAGTGTATTAGCTCTTGCCGGCGAAGGCTCGTTCCAGTTCGGCGATGTCGAGTTTTTTCATTCCGAGCATGGCCTGCATCGCCCGTTGCGCCTTGGTCTGGTCGGGATCGGTCATCATGTGCGTCAACGCTACCGGCACGATCTGCCACGACACGCCGAACTTGTCCTTGAGCCAGCCGCACTGTTGCGCTTCCACCGGCCCGCCGGCGCTGAGGTTGCCCCAGAAATGGTCGACCTCTTCCTGGGTCTGGCAATTGACTTGAAACGAAATCGCCTCATTGAACTTGAACATCGGCCCGCCATTGAGCCCGGTGAAGGTCTGGCCGTCGAGTTCGAAACTGACGGTCATCACCGAGCCTTCCGGGCGGCCGTGAAACTCCTGGCCGGCCTTGCCGTAGTGGGTGACGGTGGTGATTTTCGAGTGGTCGAAGATCGAGCAGTAAAACTTCGCCGCCGCTTCGGCCTGATCGTCGAACCACAGGCAGGGCGTGAGTTTTTGAAAGCGTTGCATGGCAGTCTTCCTCGGCAGGTTGGACACGCTGGATTAATAGCGTAGCCAGTCTGTGCTCGGCTGGCTGTGCCCCGGATCGATGGTTGGATGCAAGGAGGACGGGATGTAGTCGTATTGACCTTGTTGTTTGTTAAAACGACTGTTTTCGTCTGTGTCAAATTGACTCGTGTTTGCGCAACTGACTGATATTGCTGGGCGAATAATCTGGCACGCAAGTTGAAGTGTCTTGAGTACAAACCGATCCGCTCAGGAGTACGAAAACATGTTCGCTTTCTTCGAGAATCCGCTGAACGTTCTGCACCTGTCGAGCAAAGTGCTCGTCGCCGGTCTAGTCATGTTGCTGGCGGGAATCTACGGCGCTTATCTGTATCAGGGCCACATGCCCATTGCGTTGCTGGTGGCGATGCATGCGATGACCATCGTCGGCCCGACGTTGATCAAGATTGGCTATGTGATGCGCCTGCTGTCGCAGTATCGGTTGGGCCAGTCACCCGCACTGGCGGTGGCCTGAGATGCGCAGACTCGCGGCGGCGCCAGTGTTCAGCTTTGGCTTTCGGCCGCTGTTTCTGGCCGGGGCCGGATTCGCCGCTCTGGCGGTGCTGATCTGGGGTCTGTGGCTTTACGGCCATTGGTTCGATCTGCAACCGACGGGCGGCATGCTCGCCTGGCATCGGCATGAAATGCCGTTTGGTTTTGCGGCGGCGATTGTTGGCGGATTCCTGTTGACTGCGGTGCCCAACTGGACCGGCATTCCCGGCGTACGCGGCGGGGCATTGATCGCGTTGGTGTCGGTCTGGCTGCTCGGGCGTGGTGCTTGGGTTTGCACTGGTGTTGATCGCGGCGGGTTGCCGGGTGTTGGTGGTGCCGTTTTCCAGCCTTGGCCTCGGCTTGTCCGTGGTGCTCTGGGGCGCGGGGTTCGGGCTGTTTTTACGGCATTACACCGGGATCCTGCTCTAGCCAAGGCTCTAGCGTTTTACCCGCGACGCTCGGCAATCATCAGCAATGACTGCGGCACCGGGCTTTGCGGATGCTGCGGCTCGCGCAGGTCGGTCAATTGCAGGCCGGCCATGTCCAGCGCATTCAGCCAACTGGACAAGGTGCGGAAATACCACGGCATCGGCGACCACTCGCCCTGGAACCCGTCGAAGGTTTCTTCCCGCCAGCCATCCTGATAATCACCGGCGGCCACCGCCCATGGATGCAGCGTCTGGATCACCAGCGCACCGCCCGGCGCGAGCAGGCCATTCATCGCCGCGAGCAGCGAGATGATGTCCTGATGTAGCAGGGAAAAGTTGGCGCAGATCAGGTCGTAGTCGCGGCCAATCTCGACTTTCGCCTCAACCAGATCTTCGTAACTGGCGACATGCACGGGTGATGAACCGGCCAACTGCGCGGCCTCGACCAGTGTCGCATCACCGTCCACGCCGACCGCCTCTAATCCTCGCTCGACCAGCGCCCGCAACAGCCAGCCTTCGCCGCATCCCAGATCGAGCACGCGCTCGGGCTGGCGTCCCATCACCGCCAGCAGAATGGCCTGATCGGTCACTTGCCGGCGACTCTCGATGGCGCCGCTGCGCACGGCTTCTGTCCAGGCCCGGGCGTTGTGGTGCCAGCTCTGGAGGAGGGTGGATTCAGGCGAGGACATGACAAACTCCGGGATCGCGGGATGCAGGCAAGGATAGGTCAGGTGTAGTCGACCAGTTGAATGCGGTTGCGCCCGGCGCGCTTGGATTCGTAGAGCGCGCTGTCACCTTGCTCGATCAACGCTGCGAGGCTGGCCGGCGGCTGATCGAACACCTTGGCGCCGATGCTCAGGGTGACGGCCTGCGGGGTGGTGTAGGTCTGGGTCGTCATCTGCTGAAACTGCTCACGCAGCGCACTGTCCAGCAGCATGATCTGTGCGTGGGATACATCGCCCAGCAGCATCACGAATTCGTCACCGCCCAGCCGTGCCGCCAGCGCGCCTTTGGGCAGCACCGCGCGGATCATTTCGCTGAGGGCAATGAGCAACCGGTCGCCGGCGGTATGGCCATACAGGTCGTTGATCAGTTTGAAGTTGTCGATGTCGATCAGCAGCAGGGCGCCGGGGCGGGTGTTGGAGACTTCATCGAGCAGGCGCGGTGCACGGACCTCCAGGGCGCGACGGTTGTACAGCGCGGTCAGCGGATCCCGGGCGGCCAGTTCGGCGATCTGTTTTTCCCGACGATAGCGCTCGGTGCCGGTCATCGACAGCGCGATCAGCATGATCGCCATCGCGCCCTCGACCAGGGAAATCTGAATGATCTCGCCGCGCAGCGACGCCAGATCGATCAGCGTGCCGGGAATTACCGCGATGATCGCCTTGGTGAAATAGAACGTGCCGTGGATCAGCAGCACATAACGCAATTGCACCGCGCCGATGCTCAGCGAACTGCCATGCGGGCGCAGTAACAGGCTGGCCCGCAGCATCAACGCGGCCACCAGCAGCGAGTTGGCCATCAGCATGATCTTTGACCACGATGGACTTTCAGGTAACAGCAGCAACGCCAGCCACAGCAGGAACATCAAGTACCAGGCTCGCGACAACCGGCGCTGGGTAAACCGCGCGACCCCCAGCAGAAACAGCCAGTGCGCGACCACCAGCAAGCCGTTGGCGAACCAGATGCCGATCAGCGGATAACCGTTGGCGCGCAACAGGGCCAGGCTCGAGCCGACGGTGATGGTGGCGAAACCGGCGCTCCAGAACAGCAGGGAGGGTTCGCGGATGCTGCGCCATTCGACCGCCAGATACAGGGCGGCCGCCGCGGCCAGGGCGGTGGAAATGGTGAGCATCGTGAGAGGATCGAGCGCCATGAAAGAACAGGTCTGCCTGAGTAGTATTAATGGGCCACGATTGTAAGCGTTCCCCCCATTGGGCTGCTATTTTCACTCACCGGATATTCCATTTTCAGACGAGGTGTCCCATGGACCGAGTGACCGGCGGTTGTCTGTGCGGCGAAGTGCGGATCGAGGCATCGGGGCGCCCCTACAGGGTTGGCGTTTGTCATTGTCTGGATTGCCGCAAACACCATGGCGCGCTGTTTGCCGTGTTGGCGATCTTTCCCGAGGACGCGGTGGCGATCAGCGGCGAAACCCGTGACTTTGCGGGGCGACATTTCTGTCCGCGCTGTGGCTCCTCGGTGTTCGGCCGCAGTGGCGATGAAGTCGAGGTCAATCTGGGTGTGCTGGATGCGCCCGATCAGTTGCAGCCGACTTATGAACTCTGGACGGTGCGTCGCGAGTCGTGGCTGCCGGACTTTCCTTTGGCCCGACACTACGCGCGTGATCGCGAGGGAACGGGGCGAACCGAAGAGTAAGCGGGGTCAGGCTGGGCGCCTGACCCCGGCCGATATGATCAGCCGCGAATGAAGGCCAGCAGATCCGCGTTGATCGTCGGCGCCTCGGTGGTCGGCATGCCGTGGGGGAAGCCCGGGTAGATCTTCAGCGTGCTGTTCTTCAGCAGCTTCGCCGAGAGTACGCCGGCGTTTTCGTACGGCACGATCTGGTCGTCATCGCCGTGCATCACCAGCACCGGGATCGAGATGCCTTTCAGGTCTTCGGTGAAGTCGGTCTGCGAGAACGCGACGATACCGTCGTAGTGAGCCTTGGCGCCGCCCATCATGCCCTGACGCCACCAGTTGAGAACCACCGCTTCCGAAGCCTTGGCCCCGGGCCGGTTGTAGCCATAGAACGGGCCGGCCGGCACGTCGTGGTAGAACTGCGAGCGATTGGCTGCCAGTTGCGCCTGAAGATCGTCGAATACCGACTTCGGCAAGCCGCCGGGATTGCTCTCGGTTTTCACCATCAGCGGCGGCACGGCACTGATGATTGCGGCTTTGGAGACCCGATCCTCGCCATGCCGGGCGATGTAATGAATGACTTCGCCACCACCGGTGGAGTGGCCGACGTGCACGGCTTTCTGCGTCCCCAGATGGTTGACCACCGCTGCCACGTCGTCGGCGTAATGATCCATGTCGTGGCCGTCCCAGACCTGGCTCGAACGCCCGTGGCCCCGTCGATCATGGGCCACGACCCGGAAGCCCTGAGCAAGGAAGAACAGCATCTGCGCATCCCAGTCATCCGCGCTCAGCGGCCAGCCGTGGTGGAAGTGGATTACCGGAGCGTCTTTCGGGCCCCAGTCCTTGTAGAAGATTTCGACGCCGTCTTTCGTTGTGACAAATCCCATGTTTGCGACTCCTGGAAATGCGGAACGTGACCCCGAAGGGAGTGATGACAAGCGTTATCAACTCTAGGATTGAAGTGCACTTCAAGGTCAAGCAAGTTCCGAACGGTCATTGCTGGAGTGAATGGTGGGTCATAGGCGTTGTGCGCTTGACCTTAAAGTTTGGTTGAACCTTAGAGTTCTTGCTCACCGGCCATTCGCCGGGTCAATCAGCGAGAGGGTCAGCGAACATGAACAAGCGCTTTACAGAGGTGGAATTCGGAACGCACAAGGTTGAAGTGCTGGAGGGCGGCTACTACGACCGATTCCGGATGAACCCCAACCTCGACGAAGTGGCCCGGGACAATGCAGCCGGCAACATCGACTTCTTCCGGCGCATTCCCAAGCTACAGGTCGCGTCGAGAGTCGGGCCGACCTGGGCGCCGAACTTCTATTACCGTTCCGGCAGCGTGCAGTTGCTGTTCCTGGCGCCGCTGGACCGTCTGCGCGCCACCTTGCCTGCGCCGCTTGAACCGCTGCGGGCATTTCCCGGTTACGGACTGGTGGCGCTGACGTTTTTCTCCTATTCGGTTTGCGACAACGACCCGTACGACGAAGTCTCCGTGGCGATTGTCGTGCGTCGCCCCGGCGCCCGCGGCTCCCATGCGCGGGAACTGATGGACGCCATGCGCCGACGCAGTTTCACCGCCCATGTGCTGGCGCTGCCGGTGAACACCGAAATCGCCCGGGTGCGCGGCGTGCACGGCTATCAATTGCCCAAGTGGCGCGCCGACATCAACGTGAACATCGGCACCAGCGTCAGTGCCCACATCGACGGGCCCAAGGGCTTGCCGGACCTGGTGCTGAAAGCGCCGTTGCCAACCCTGAAAAACGTCACGCCGCAATCGCGCATGAGCACCGCCACCATGATTCATCAGGTCGATGGCCTGTGGCACCAGAGCGTGGTGCAGAGCAACACACTATCCTTTGCCCAACGCCTGTTTCCCCGCGATGTGCAGCTGGATCGCAACGGCGGCCCGCTGAGCCAGTTGCTCGATGGCCTCGGGGCTACGCGGATCCTGCGGCTGGACGTGATCAAGGACGCGCAGATCGTGCTGAACCTGCCGGTGCCGCTGACGGCGTTCGGTCAGGCCGGTGTTACCCAGAGAGAGGCTGCCAAATGACCCACCGTATCCTGCATGTCGTGACCAATGTCGCTCACTATGCCGATCCGACCGAACCCACCGGGCTGTGGTTGGGGGAGTTGACCCATGCCTGGCAGGTGTTCGCGGAAAAAGGCTTTGAGCAGCAACTGGTCAGCCCCAAGGGCGGGCAAAGTCCGTTGGAGCCACGGGCGCTGAAGTGGCCGATGCTCGACCGCTCGGCGAAGGCCTGGCTGAACGACCCCGCCAGCATGGCGCTACTGGCGAATACCGCCAGCCCGGAACAGATCGACAGCGCGGATTTCGACGCCATCTACTTCACCGGTGGCCATGCGGTGATGTGGGACTTTCCCGATGACCCCGGTCTGCAACGGCTGACCCGGGAGATCTTCGAGCGCGGCGGGATCGTTTCGTCGGTCTGCCATGGTTATTGCGGGTTGCTCAACACGCGACTATCGGACGGCAGCCTGCTGGTGGCGGGGCGCAAGGTCACCGGTTACTCGTGGATGGAAGAAGTGTTGGCTGGTGTCGCGAAAAAAGTACCGTACGACTCGGAACAACAGATGAAAGATCGCGGGGCACGCTACGAAAAGGCGTTTCTGCCGTTCACGTCGAATGTGGTGACCGACGGCAAACTGGTAACCGGGCAGAACCCGCAATCGGCCAAGGCTACGGCGCAACGTGTTGCCGCGATGCTGTAGATCCATGACCGGTGGTCGCGGCAACTGGTCGTCGAGTCAAAATGCGCTTAGCTCAAAGGGATAAGCCGAGGCGCGCGCAGCCATCGAAAGCTGTAGCCGCGCCCTTCAGAACACCGTGAGTCTGAGGAAATCCCCGATGCTGACCTTGAATATCAATGGCAAGGATCAGGAGCTCGATGTCCCTGCGGACATGCCGTTGCTCTGGGTTCTGCGCGATGTCGCGCACCTGACCGGTACCAAATTCGGTTGCGGCATGGCCCAGTGCGGTGCTTGCACCGTGCATGTCGATGGCGCACCGCTGCGCTCGTGCATCACGCCGGCCACCGCCGTGGCCCACGGCCAGAAAATCCTCACCATCGAAGGTTTGTCCAGTGACGGTTCGCACCCGGTGCAGCAGGCCTGGGCCGAGCTGGACGTGGTGCAGTGCGGCTATTGCCAGTCCGGGCAGATCATGTCCGCCGCCGCGTTGCTGGCGAAAATCCCCAAACCCACCGACAGCGATATCGATCAGGCGCTCTCCGGCAACATCTGCCGCTGCGGCACGTATCCAAGAATCCGTGTGGCGGTCAAACGCGCCGCCGACATCGGTTGAGCGAGGGGAAGTGAGTGATGAACAGTCCTGTATCCCGTCGCGGATTTCTCAAGGGCAGCGCCGTGCTTGGCGGTGGTCTGGTGGTGGTGTTCGTGGTGCCCGGCGGCAACCGCTTTGCCACGGCAGCGGAAAATGAAGGCAAGGCCTTTGCGCCGAACGCATTCCTGCGGATTGCCCCGGACAACAGCGTCACGGTGCTGCTCGGCCATTCGGAAATGGGTCAGGGTATCTGGACCGGCCTGACCATGTTGATCGCCGAAGAACTGGACGCCGATTGGTCGAAGATTCGTGTCGAGCACTCTCCGGCGTCGGCAGCCGATTACGGCATGCCCGCGTTTGGCGGGATGCAGATCACCGGTGGGTCGACCTCGACCTGGATGGAGTTCGACCGCTACCGACTCGCGGGCGCTACGGCGCGGCAGATGTTGATCGAGGCCGCGGCCAAGCGTTTCAACGTGGCACCCTCGACGATCCGCACCGAGTCCGGCGTGGTGATTGCCGGTGACAACCGCGCCACCTACGGTGAACTGGCGGACGCCGCCGGGCAACTGCCGGTGCCGGATCCGAAGTCGATCACGTTCAAGGAAGCCAAGGACTGGAAGGTCATCGGCAAACCCACCAAACGCCTCGACACCCCGGAGAAAATCACTGGCCGCGCGAAGTTCGGCATGGACGTGCAGTTTGAGGGATTGATGACGGCGATGGTCGCGCGTGCCCCGGCGTTTGGCGCCGCGGTGAAATCCTTTGAAGGCGCTGAAGCGCTGGCGATCCCCGGCGTGCACAAAGTGGTGCAGGTGCCGACCGGTGTGGCGGTAGTCGCCGAGCATTACTGGGCGGCGAAACTCGGGCGCGATGCGCTGAAGGTCGATTGGGACCTTGGGCCTGGCGCTGACCTGAGCAGTGAAAAGCTGTTGGCGAGTTTCCGCAAACTGGCGGCCACGCCGGGCACCTCGGCGGCGCAGGCTGGCGATGCCAAAGGCAACTTCGGCAAGGCTGCGAAGAAAATCGACGTCGAATACAGCGTGCCGTACCTGGCCCATGCACCGATGGAACCGCTGAACTGCACGGTGAAGATCAGTGCCGACAAGTGCGAGATCTGGACCGGCACCCAGTTCCAGACGCTGGATCAGATGGTCGCCGGCAAAATTACCGGGCTTAAACCGGAGCAGGTCGAGATCCACACCGAGTTCCTCGGTGGCGGTTTCGGTCGCCGGGCCAACCCGACCTCGGACTTTGTCGCCGAAGCGGTGCAAGTGGCCAAGGCTGCCGCGATGCCGGTGAAAACCGTGTGGTCGCGTGAGGATGATATTCGTGGCGGTTATTACCGCTCGATGTTCCTGCATCAGGCGAAGATCGGCCTCGGCCCCGACGGCATGCCGCTGGCCTGGCAGCATGTGCTGGTCGGGCAGTCGATCATGGCCGGCACCATGCTCGAGAAAACCATGGTCAAGAATGGCGTCGACCAGACGTCGGTCGAAGGCGTTTCGGACAGCCCGTACATCAAGGGCCTGGCCCATCATCAGGTCGATCTGCATTCGCCGACCACCGGGATCAACGTGCTGTGGCTGCGTTCGGTGGGCCACAGCCACACCGCGTTTGTCGTGGAATCGCTGATCGATGAAATGGCCACGGCGGCGGGCAAGGATCCGGTGGAGTACCGACGAACGCTGCTCAAGGACCACGCCCGGCATCTCGGCGTGCTGAACCTGGCGGTGGAGAAGGCCAACTGGAAAGCGCCGCTGCCGGACGGCCATGCGCTGGGCGTGGCGGTGCATGAGTCGTTCGGCAGCTATGTGGCGCAAGTCGCCGAGGTGTCCCAGGACAATCTGGCGATCCGCGTGCATCGCGTGGTCTGCGCGGTGGACTGCGGAGTCGCGGTCAACCCGCAGAGCATCGCGGCGCAGATGGAGTCGTGCATCACTTTCGGCCTGGGCATGGCGCTGCACAGCAAACTGACGCTCAAGGACGGCCAGGTCGTGCAGTCCAACTATCACGACTATCAAGTGTTGCGGCTCAATGAAATGCCGGTGGTCGAGGTGCACATCGTGCCGAGCACCGACAAACCCGGCGGCATCGGCGAGGCCGGTGTGCCGCCGACCGCGCCGGCGGTGGCCAACGCGGTGTTCGCCCTGACCGGGCAGCGTTTGCGGGAACTGCCGCTGCAACTGTCGGGGGTGTGAGATGAAACGACATCTGTTGTTGGGCACGGTGGTGCTGGTCGGACTGGGCGGTTACGCGTCGGACCTGTTTGCCGACGATCAGGAAGCCTTGAAAGCCTTCGGCACGGTGCAGAAAGTCTTCCAGAGCCCGCGTTGCCAGAACTGCCACATTCCCGGCGATTCACCGTTGCAGTTCGACGCCGGCATTCCCCACGCCATGAGCGTGGTGCGCGGCATGGACGGCAAGGGCGCGGCTGGTTTGCCTTGCGCCACCTGCCACGCCGAGAGCAATCCGCCGGCCAGTTACGGTCCTCACGCGCCACCCGGCGCGCCGCACTGGAGCCTGCCGCCCGCCGCCCACAAAATGGCCTGGATCGGTCTGCCGCCGGACCGCTTGTGCGCAATGATCAAGGACCGCGCCAGCAACGGCGACCGGGATTTCGCCGCACTGATCAAACACGTCAGCGAGGACAAACTGGTGCTCTGGGGCTGGAATCCCGGAGCAGGGCGCGCGCCGGTTCCGGTGCCGCACGATATCTTCGTGACCCAGTTCAAACTGTGGGCCGATGCGGGCGGGCCGTGTCCGGTGGTCGGCGGGTGAGAGGTTGAGTGATCGCTGATTCGGGCTACTCTCAACTGCATCGACGTCAAAGGAGTGTGTGATGCTGGTACCCG
This sequence comes from Pseudomonas sp. B26(2017), assembly GCF_002113045.1. NCBI lineage: Bacteria > Pseudomonadati > Pseudomonadota > Gammaproteobacteria > Pseudomonadales > Pseudomonadaceae > Pseudomonas > Pseudomonas sp. B26(2017). The sequence goes on from NZ_NEJJ01000010.1 coordinate 220,003, forward strand.
GCAAACCCGCCAATGAAGCTGTCCGTATTCAAGCGTTGCAGGACCTGAAACTGCTCGACACCGCACCGGAAGAGCGCTTCGACCGGCTGACGCGACTGGCCAAGCGCCTGTTCAATGTGCCGATCGCACTGGTCACGCTGGTGGATAAGGAGCGGCAATGGTTCAAGTCCTGCGTGGGTCTGGACACGACCGAAACGCCGCGCTCGGTTTCATTCTGCGGTCATGCGATTCTCAGGGACGAGCTCATGCTGGTGCCTGACGCCCGAGAGGACGACCGTTTCCACGACAACCCGTTGGTTACCGGGGAACCAAACATCCGGTTCTACGCCGGTTATCCGCTGACCGTGCCCAACGGCAACAAGATGGGCACCTTGTGCCTGATCGACACCAAACCCCGCGATCTTGACGATGAGGAACGCGCCTTGTTGCGCGATCTGGCCGGCATGGCCGAACAGGAACTGATGGCCGTGCAGATGGCGAGCATGGATGAGCTGACGCTGCTGTCCAACCGTCGTGGCTTCAAGATGCTGGCCCAGCATGCGCTCGACGCCTGCGCACGTCTGGAAAAACCGGCGACGCTGCTGTTTTTCGATCTCAATGACTTCAAACAGATCAACGATCTTTATGGGCATGCCGAGGGCGACAGCGCGCTGAAGAACTTCGCCGATGTGCTGCGCATCGCCTTTCGCGAGAGTGATGTGGTCGGGCGCCTGGGTGGCGATGAATTCGTGGCGCTGCTGACTGGCTCAAGTCACGTGGAAACCACCCGGATCATGGCGCGGCTCAAGGACATTCTCGAAGAGCGCAATGCCACATTGCACCGGGGTTACGCGATTCGCTTCAGTGTCGGCCAGATCGAATACGACCCGCGACGGCATGAAACGGTAGACAAGTTGCTGGCGGATGCGGATGCAGCGATGTATGAGCACAAGCAGGCATTGAAGCGTTGTTAGTGCGGGCCTCTTCGCCAGCCGGCTCGCTGCCACCCGGATTGTGGGAGCAAGCCTGCTGGCGAAGCGTCTTTGAAGACGCTGCTATTTGGCAAACAACTGCCCGATATCCCTGAACGCCTTGAACTCCAGCGCATTGCCGCATGGGTCAAACAGAAACATCGTCGCCTGTTCTCCCACCTGACCCTGAAAGCGAATGCCGGGCTCAATCACGAACCGCGTGCCCAGTGATTTCAGACGCTCGGCCAGGGCGTGCCATTCTTCCATGCCCAGCACCACACCGAAATGCGGCACCGGCACGTCATGCCCGTCCACGGCGTTGGTGTGGGCGGCTTCCTGTGAGGCGTTTTTCGGCGCCAGGTGAATCACCAGTTGATGACCGAAGAAATTGAAGTCGACCCAGTGATCGCTGGAACGACCTTCCTCCAGGCCGAACACTTCACAGTAAAAGTGCCGGGCGGCTTCGAGGTCGTATACGGGAATGGCCAGATGGAAGGGGCTGAGTGGCATGGGGCTGGTCTCGATCAGCGTTTGGGATGGGCTGAGTCTAACGCTGTGCATTTCGATTGAAAGACGATAGTTTTTGCGCCGAGCTCAAATTATTTCGATCAATCGAGGTGTCCATGCTGCGTGAATTAAGAACCTTTCTGGCAGTGGCGCAGCACGGCACCTTTGCCTCGGCGGGCCTGCATGTCGGCCTGACGCAATCGGCGGTCAGTGCGCAGATTCGCAATCTGGAACAGGCGCTGGGCGTAAAACTGTTCGATCGCACCGGGCGGCAGGCGATCCTCAATCCGGCCGGACAGCGCGCGGTGCCGATGGCGCAGGAAATGCTCGCCACTTTCAGCCGCATGGCGATCAGTGAAGACGCCAGCGAGTTTCGCGGTGAGCTGAAAATCGGTGCCGTGGCCACCGCGCAGACCGGGTTGTTGCCTGAGGCCTTGCTGCGTTTACGCCAGCAGGCGCCGGGCGTGGAGCCGAAGCTGGTGCCGGGTGTGTCGTTGAACCTGTTGAGCCAGGTGGATGCCGGGGAAGTCGATCTGGCGATCATGATCAAGCCACCGTTCGAATTGCCCAAGGAGTTGTCGGCGCAGGTGATCCGGCGCGAGCCGTTTGTGCTGATCGTGCCGCCCGACGTCGAGGGCGACGATCCGCTGCAATTGCTCGCAGAACAGCCGCACGTCCGCTATGACCGTAATTCGTTTGGCGGAAGGCTGGTGACGCGATTTCTGCGAGAGCAGCGGATAGACGTTCACGTAGCGCTGGAGCTGGATGAGCTGGAAGCGATCGTGAAGATGGTCGAGTGCGGGCTCGGGGTTTCGTTGCTGCCCAGAGCCGGGCTATGGCTGGAGCATCCGCTGAAGGTGAGGGTGATCGAACTGGGAGAACTGACGTTTCATCGGGAGATGGTGGTTTTGCAGCGCTACAGTCAGCGTTCTCAACCGATTCAACAGATGTTTGCCCGTTGCCTGGAATCGCAGGCATGAAAAAGCCCGCCTGAACAGGCGGGCTTTTTATCGGCAGCGCGAAGATTACTCTTCGATGTTGCCCATGGCGGTGGTGTTGAAGCCGCCGTCCACGTAGGTGATTTCACCGCTGATGCCCGACGCCAGGTCCGAGCACAGGAAGGCGCCGACGTTGCCGACTTCTTCGATGGTGACGTTGCGACGCAGCGGGGTCTGCGCTTCGTTGGCGGCCAGCATCTTGCGGAAGCTCTTGATGCCGGAAGCGGCCAGGGTGCGGATCGGGCCGGCCGATACGCAGTTGACGCGAGTGCCTTCCGGGCCCAGGGAGCCGGCCAGGTAGCGCACGCCGGCTTCCAGCGAAGCCTTGGCCATGCCCATGACGTTGTAGTTCGGCATGGTGCGCTCGGCGCCCAGGTAGGACAGGGTCAGCAGGCTGCCGTTGCGGCCCTTCATCATTTCGCGACCAGCCTTGGCCAGCGCGACGAAGCTGTAGGCGCTGATGTCGTGGGAGATGCGATAGCCTTCACGGGTGGTGACTTCGGTGAAGTCGCCGTCCAGTTGGTCGCCCGGGGCGAAGCCGACGGAGTGCACGATGCAGTCCAGGCCGTCCCACTTCTTGCTCAGCTCTTCGAAGACCTTGGCGATTTCTTCATCGCTGGCTACGTCGCACGGGAAGCACAGCTCAGGGCTCGAACCCCAGCCCTGTGCGAACTCTTCCACGCGACCTTTCAGTTTTTCGTTCTGATAAGTGAAGGCAAGCTCAGCGCCCTCGCGATGCATGGCGGCAGCGATGCCGGATGCGATGGACAGCTTGCTGGCGACACCGACGATCAGTACGCGCTTACCGGCGAGAAAACCCATGTGTTGCTCCTCTTTCAGGTTATTGCGCAGTGGCTGGTGCCAGGAAAGCGGCCTCCAGCAACTGCTGTGTATACGGATGTTGGGGGGCGGCAAAGATACTTTGCGCGTCTCCCTGTTCGACCACTTGGCCATGCTTGACCACCATCAACTGGTGGCTCAGCGCTTTCACAACAGCCAGGTCATGGCTGATGAACAAATACGTCAGGTTGTACTTGGCTTGCAGTGAACGCAACAACTCCACCACTTGCCGCTGCACCGTCCGGTCGAGGGCCGAAGTCGGCTCGTCCAGCAGGATCAGCGCCGGTTTGAGCACCAAGGCCCGGGCTATGGCAATTCGCTGCCGTTGCCCACCGGAAAATTCGTGGGGGTAGCGGTGCCGGGTTTCCGGATCCAGACCTACCTCCTTCAAAGCCGCAATAATTGCCGCTTCCTGCTCGGCGGCGGTGCCCATCCTGTGGATCCGCAAACCCTCGCCAACGATGTCGCTCACGCACATCCGCGGGCTCAGGCTGCCAAACGGGTCCTGAAACACCACCTGCATCTCCCGGCGCAACGGCCGGACTTCGCTTTGCGTCAGGCAATCCAGCTGTTTGCCCTCAAAACGGATCGCACCCTGGCTGCCGATCAACCGCAGGATCGCCAGACCCAGGGTGGATTTACCAGAACCGCTTTCTCCCACAATCCCCAGGGTCTGACCCTGAGGCAAGCTGAAATTGATGCCGTCCACTGCCTTGACGTGATCCACCGTGCGCTTGAGCAGGCCTTTCCTGATCGGGAACCAGACTTTCAAGTCCTCGACCTCAAGCAGCGGCGCCCCGATTTTATTGCTTGCCGGGCCTCCGCTGGGCTCCGCGCCAAGCAGTTCCCGAGTGTACGGATGCTGCGGCGAACGGAACAGCTCTTCGCACGATGCCTGTTCGACGATGCAACCGCGCTGCATGACACATACACGATGCGCAATTCTTCGCACGAGGTTCAAATCGTGACTGATCAGTAACAGCGCCATGCCCAATCGGGCCTGCAATTGCTTGAGCAGGTCGAGGATTTTCAGCTGAACGGTCACGTCCAGCGCGGTGGTCGGTTCGTCGGCGATCAGCAGTTCCGGCTCGTTGGCCAGCGCCATGGCGATCATCACCCGCTGGCGCTGGCCGCCGGACAATTCGTGGGGCAGGGCCTTGAGACGCTTGTGTGGCTCGGGGATGCCGACCATTTCCAGCAGCTCGAGCGTGCGCTTGGTCGCGACCTTGCCGGTCAGGCCCTTGTGGATGCCCAGCACCTCGTTGATCTGCTTTTCGATCGAGTGCAGCGGGTTGAGCGAGGTCATCGGCTCCTGAAAGATCATTGCGATCCGGTTGCCGCGAATGTGACGGATGGTCTTTTCGCTCAGCCCCAACAGGTTTTGCCCGGAATAGTTGATGCTGCCGGACGGATGTCGCGCCAGCGGGTAGGGTAGCAGGCGCAGGATCGAATGCGCCGTCACCGACTTGCCCGAGCCAGACTCGCCGACCAGCGCCAGGGTTTCGCCGCGCTTGATGTCGAAACTCACGCCCTCGACCACCCGTTGCACGCGATCGCCGAGGCCGAATTCGACGGCGAGGTCGCGGATTTCGATCAGATTGTCCTGATTCATGTCACTTCCTCGGGTCGAAGGCATCGCGAGCGGACTCGCCGATGAACACCAGTAAACTCAACATCAGCGCCAGCACCGCAAACGCACTCATGCCCAGCCATGGCGCCTGCAGGTTGGATTTGCCCTGGGCTACCAGTTCACCGAGCGACGGACTGCCGGCCGGCAAGCCGAAACCGAGGAAGTCCAGGGCGGTGAGGGTGCCGATGGCGCCGGTCAGGATGAACGGCATGAAAGTCATGGTCGAGACCATGGCGTTGGGCAGGATGTGGCGGAACATGATCGCGCCGTTCTGCATGCCCAGCGCTCGGGCCGCGCGCACGTACTCGAGGTTGCGCCCGCGCAGGAACTCGGCGCGCACCACGTCCACCAGGCTCATCCACGAGAATAACAGCATGATCCCCAGCAGCCACCAGAAGTTCGGCTGGACGAAACTGGCGAGAATGATCAGCAGATACAGCACCGGCAAGCCCGACCAGATCTCCAGGAAGCGCTGGCCGGCCAGATCGACCCAGCCACCATAGAAACCCTGCAAGGCGCCGGCAATGACGCCGATGATCGAGCTGAGCACGGTCAGGGTCAGGGCGAACAGCACGGAGATACGGAAGCCGTAGATCACCCGCGCCAGCACATCGCGGCCCTGATCGTCGGTGCCCAGCAGGTTGTCCGCCGATGGCGGGGCGGGGGCCGGGACTTTCAGGTCGTAGTTGATGCTCTGGTAGCTGAACGGAATCGGCGCCCACAGCACCCACGCGTCCTTGGCCTTGAGCAGTTCGCGGATGTACGGGCTCTTGTAGTTGGCCTCCAGCGGGAACTCGCCGCCGAAGGTGGTTTCCGGGTAACGCTTGATCGCCGGGAAGTACCAGTTGTTGTCGTAGTGCACCACCAGCGGCTTGTCGTTGGCGATCAGTTCGGCACCGAGGCTCAGGCCGAACAGGATCAGAAACAGCCACAGCGACCACCAGCCACGCTTGTTGGCCTTGAACAGTTCGAAGCGCCGGCGGTTGAGAGGGGACAGGTTCATCTCAATGCTCCCGGCTGGCAAAGTCGATGCGCGGATCGACGAGGGTGTAGGTGAGGTCGCCGATCAGTTTCACCACCAGCCCCAGCAGGGTGAATATGAACAGGGTGCCGAACACCACCGGGTAATCGCGGTTGATCGCCGCTTCGAAACTCATCAGGCCGAGGCCGTCGAGGGAGAAGATCACTTCCACCAGCAGGGAACCTGTGAAGAAGATGCCGATGAATGCCGACGGGAACCCGGCGATCACCAGCAGCATCGCGTTGCGAAATACGTGGCCGTAGAGCACGCGATTGCGGGTCAGGCCTTTGGCCTTGGCGGTGACCACGTACTGTTTGTTGATTTCGTCGAGGAAGCTGTTTTTGGTCAGCAGGGTCATGGTCGCGAAGTTGCCGATCACCAGTGCCGTCACCGGCAGCGCCAGGTGCCAGAAGTAATCAAGAATCTTGCCGCCCAGGCTCAGTTCATCGAAGTTGTTCGACGTCAGGCCGCGCAAGGGAAACCAGTCCAGATAACTGCCGCCGGCAAACACCACGATCAGCAGGATCGCAAACAGGAACGCCGGGATCGCGTAACCGACGATGATCGCCGAACTGGTCCAGACGTCGAAATGACTGCCGTGCCGCGTGGCCTTGGCGATCCCCAGCGGGATCGACACCAGGTACATGATCAGCGTGCTCCACAATCCGAGCGAGATCGACACCGGCATCTTTTCCTTGATCAGGTCGATGACCTTGGCGTCGCGGAAGAAGCTGTCGCCGAAATCCAGCCGGGCGTAGTTCTTGACCATGATCCACAGACGCTCCGGGGCCGACTTGTCGAACCCGTACATCTTTTCGATTTCCTTGATCAGCGCCGGGTCCAGACCCTGCGCACCGCGATAGGAGGAACCGGCCACCGACACTTCGGCACCACCGCCGGCAATGCGGCTGGTGGCGCCTTCGAAGCCTTCGAGCTTGGCGATCATCTGCTCCACCGGCCCGCCGGGCGCGGCCTGGATGATCACGAAGTTGATCAGCAAAATGCCGAACAGGGTCGGGATGATCAGCAGCAGTCGCCGAAAAATGTACGCCAGCATCTGATTACTCCGTGCCCGCAGGGTCGGCTTGCAGTTGGGTTTCGACTTCTACCGCCGGTTTCGCATCGGGTTTGACCCACCAGGTGTTAATGCCGATGTCGTACTTGGGGGAGACTTTCGGGTGGCCGATGTGGTTCCAGTACGCCACGCGCCAGGTCTTGATGTGCCAGTTCGGAATCACGTAGTAACCCCATTGCAGCACGCGGTCGAGGGCGCGGGCGTGGGCCACCAGGCTTTTGCGCGAATCGGCGTTGATCAGGCTTTCCACCAGATGATCGACCACCGGATCCTTGAGGCCCATCGAGTTGCGGCTGCTGGCCTTGTCGGCGGCCGCGCTCATCCAGAATTCGCGTTGTTCGTTACCCGGCGAGTTGGACTGCGGAAAGCTGCCGACGATCATGTCGAAATCCCGCGATCGCACGCGATTGACGTATTGCGAGACGTCGACACGGCGGATCACCAGATCGATGCCGAGGTCACTGAGGTTGCGCTTGAACGGCAACAGCACGCGTTCGAACTCGGTCTGCGCCAGCAGGAATTCGATGACCACCGGTTTGCCGGTGGCGTCGACCATTTTGTCGTCGACGATTTTCCAGCCGGCCTCTTGCAGCAACTGATACGCCTCGCGCTGTTGCGCGCGGATCATGCCACTGGCGTCGGTTTTCGGATTTTCGAAGGCTTCGCTGAACACCTGCGCCGGCAGCTTGCTGCGAAACGGATCAAGGATCGCCACCTGCTCGGCATCAGGCAGGCCGGTGGCGGCCATTTCCGAGTTTTCAAAATAACTGCGGGTGCGCGCATAAGCACCGTTGAACAGTTGCTTGTTGGTCCATTCGAAGTCGAACAACAAGCCCAGAGCCTGTCGTACCCGAACGTCCTGAAACACCGGGCGGCGCAGATTGAAGACGAAACCCTGCATCCCGGTCGGGTTGCTGTTGGCAATCTGTTCCTTGATCAGCCGCCCTTCGTTCACTGCCGGCACGTTGTAGGCGTTGGCCCAGTTTTTTGCGGCCATTTCCAGCCAGTAATCGAACTGCCCGGCCTTCAACGCCTCCAGCGCGACGGTATTGTCACGGTAATAGTCGGTGGTCATCACATCGAAGTTGTAGAAACCGCGGTTGGCCGGCAGATCCTTGCCCCAGTAGTCCTTGACCCGCTCATAGCGCACCGAGCGTCCGGCCTTAACTTCTGTGACCTTGTAAGGACCGCTGCCCAACGGGATTTCCAGGTTGCCCTTGTTGAAATCACGATCGGCCCACCAGTGCTTCGGCAGCACCGGCAACTGACCGAGGATCAGCGGCAGCTCGCGGTTGTTGGTGTGCTTGAACTTGAACAACACCTTGAGCGGGTCTTCGGCGATCACTTCTTCAACGTCGGCGTAGTAGCCGCGGTACATCGGCGCGCCTTCCTTGGTCAGGGTCTGGAAGCTGAACACCACGTCGTCGGCGCGTACCGGGTGGCCGTCGTGAAACTTCGCTTCGGGGCGCAGGTAGAAGCGCACCCAGCTGTTGTCCGGGGCCTTTTCGATCTTGGCGGCGATCAGGCCGTATTCGGTAAACGGCTCGTCCAGACCCTGTTTGGCCAGAGTGTCGTAGATCAGGCCGATATCGTCCGCCGGCACACCCTTGCTGATGAAAGGGTTGAGGCTGTCAAACCCGCCGAAGCCGGCCTGGCGGAAGATCCCGCCCTTGGGCGCGTCGGGGTTCACGTAATCGAAGTGCTTGAAGTCGGCGGGGTATTTCGGCGGCTCGTTGTACAGGGTCACGGCGTGTTGCGGGGCGGCAAAGGCCAGCCCGGCGAACAGCAGACCGCTGGCCTGCACGAGCAGGGCGCGGATAGGCTTCATCGATCTTTCTCCGAAGATTTCAGCCACCACGCGCTCAGGCCCAAGGTGTAGGGCGGCGTAGTGACAAAGGCGAACCGGTTGCGGTACGCCAGACGGTGATAATTGAGGTACCAGTTGGGAATGCTGTAGTGCTGCCAGAGCAGCACGCGGTCCAGCGCCTTGCCGGCGGCGACCTGTTCATCGCGGGTACGGGCGGCGAGCAGTTGCTCGAGCAAGTGGTCGACCACCGGGTTGGCGATGCCCGCGTAATTCTTGCTGCCCTTGACCCCGACCTGGCTGGAGTGGAAGTACTGCCACTGTTCCAGCCCTGGGCTGAGGGTCTGGTTGAGGGTCATCAGGATCATGTCGAAATCGAACTGGTCCAGACGCTGTTTGTACTGGGCGCGGTCCACCGTGCGCAGGCGCGCGTCGATGCCGATGCTGTTGAGGTTTTCAATGTACGGCTGGAGGATTCGCTCCAGGTTCGGATTGACCAGCAGCAGCTCGAAACGCAGCGGCTGGCCGGCGGCGTTCTGCAGACGCTGGCCGTTGAGCTTCCAGCCGGCCTCGGCCAGCAGGGCCAACGCTTTGCGCATGGTTTCCCGGGGGATGCCGCGGCCGTCGGTCTGCGGCAGCGTGAATGGCTCAGTGAAGAGGCGCGCCGGCAGTTGATCCTTGTAGGGTTTGAGCATCAGCCATTCATGGCCGACCGGCAGGCCGACGGCGCTGAACTCGCTGTTGGGGTAGTAGCTGGTGGTGCGTTTGTAAGCGTCGCTGAACAGTGCGCGATTGGTCCACTCGAAGTCGAACATCAGGCCCAACGCTTCGCGCACCTTGATATCGGCAAAGGCCGGGCGCCGGGTGTTCATGAACAGGCCCTGACTCTGGGTCGGGATCTGGTGGGGGATTTGTGCCTTGATCACGTCGCCGCGACGGATCGCCGGAAAGTTGTAACCGTTGGCCCAGTTCTTGGCCTGATGCTCGATATAGATGTCGAACTCGCCGGCCTTGAACGCCTCGAAGGCCACATCGCTGTCGCGATAAAACTCGACTTCCATGCGATCGACGTTGTATTTGCCGCGATTGACCGGCAGATCCTTGCCCCAGTAGTCCTTGACCCGCTCGAAAATCAACTGCCGCCCCGGCGTGACCGAGGTGATGCGGTACGGCCCGCTGCCCAGCGGTGGCTCGAAGGTGGTGGCCTTGAAGTCGCGACCCTTCCAGTAATGCTGGGGCAGCACCGGTAATTCGCCCAGGCGCAGGATCAGCAACGGATTGCCGCTGCGCTTGAGCACAAAACGGATACGTTGCGGGTTGAGGATATCGACGCGCAGCACTTCCTGAAGGGCGGTGCGGTACAGCGGATGACCTTCCTTGAGCAGCAGGCGATAGGAAAACGCCACGTCGTACGCGGTGATCGGCGTGCCGTCGTGGAAGCGCGCCTGCGGGCGCAGATTGAACACCACCAAGCTGCGATCTTCGCTGTACTCCACCGATTGGGCGATCAGACCGTAACTGGACGCTGGTTCGTCCCCCGACGGTGCGTATTGCCCGGTGCCGACCATCAGCGGCTCGTTCAGCTCGTTGATGCCGTATTGGAGGAAGTTCGCCGTGGTGACCGGGCTGGTGCCCTTGAAGGTGTAGGGATTGAGCGTATCGAAGGTGCCAAACGCCATCACCCGCAAGGTGCCGCCCTTGGGCGCTTGCGGGTTGACCCAGTCGAAGTGGGTAAATCTGGCCGGGTACTTGAGCGTGCCGAACTGCGCATAACCGTGGCTTTCGGTGATCGTCGCGCTGACGGGGGAGCTCAAGGCCAGGCTGATCAGGAGCAGGAGGAGGGGACGCTTCAAGTCAGATCCGATCCAGGCGGCTTGGGCTTTGTGGGCCGTACAGTAACAGCTTGTATGGACAGGAAAAAGACAGGGGCTTAATGCGCGGTTAATTGTGGGAGCCGTCTGCGCCGATCTACGCAAATATCAAAAAAATGACAGACGAAAAAAAGCCCCTGAAAAGCAGGGGCTCCTTGTCAGTGCGGCTGGTAGACCGTGAGCATTTGCCCAGGCTTGAGCGCCTTGCCAGCGCCCGGATTCCAGCGCTTGAGGTGCTGCATCTCGACGTTGAAACGCTTGGCCACCACGTACAGGGTGTCGCCGCGCTTGACCTTGTACTGGGTCTGCTTGCCGTCGTCGTTGTCTTTGGTCTTGCTGCTGGTCTTGCTGTTGGCGGCGATGACCGTATTGATGCGCCCGCCACTCTTGCGTACCGGCGTACGTTTGGTGGTGTCCTGCATGACCAGGGTCTGGCCGACCTTGAGGTTCTTGCCGGTCAGCTTGTTCCAGCGTTGCAGGTCCTTGACCTCGACCTTGTTGGCCTTGGCGATGGAGCCAAGGTTGTCGCCACGCTTGACCCGATAGGCGCGCTTGGCCTGGGCGATTTCGCTCGGATCGGCACCTTCGAACACTGGTTTCAGCGAACGCGGGCTGATCAGCTCTTCAGGGCGCATGGTTTGCAGGCTGGCGGTCAGCAGTTGCGCCTTCGAGGTCGGCACCAGCAGGTGCTGCGGGCCATCGATGGTGGTGCGCTGCTTGAACGCCGGGTTGAGCTGGAACAGTTCGTCTTCGTCTATGTTGGCCACCGCCGCGACCTTGGAGAGGTCCATGCGCTGGTTGATTTCGACGACCTGGAAATACGGTTCGTTGGCGATCGGGTTGAGGTTCACGCCATAGGCTTCAGGGGTCAGAACCACTTGCGAGAGTGCCAGCAGTTTCGGCACGTAAGCCTGGGTTTCCGCCGGCAGGGGCAGGTTCCAGTAATCGGTCGGCAGGCCGAGCTTCTCGTTGCGCTCGATGGCGCGGCTCACTGTGCCTTCACCGGCGTTGTACGCGGCCAGTGCCAGCAGCCAGTCACCGTTGAACATGTCGTGCAGACGGGTCAGGTAGTCCATCGCTGCGGTGGTCGAAGCCGTAATGTCGCGACGGCCATCGTAGAAACGGGTCTGACGCAGGTTGAAGTAGCGCCCGGTGGAAGGGATGAACTGCCAGAGGCCCACCGCATCGGCCCGGGAATAGGCCATCGGGTTGTAGGCGCTTTCGATGACCGGCAGCAGCGCCAGTTCCAGCGGCATGTTGCGTTCTTCGAGGCGCTCGACGATGTAATGAATGTAGAGGCTGCCGCGTTCGCCGGCGTTCTCGAGGAAGGAAGGGTTACTGGCGAACCACAGGCGCTGTTGCTCGATGCGCGGGTTCACGCCCAGGCCTTCCTGCAGCTGGAAACCGCTGCGCATGCGCTCCCAGATGTCCTGGGGCACCTGCGGGCTGGGCTTTTCCGACAACCAGATAGGCTTCTGCTTGGCTCGCGCAGCAATGTTCGGCGTATGCGTCGCTTCAGTCTGCGGAGCATGGCTGGAACAACCCGCCAGTGTGGCGGACACAGCCACCGCGATGGCTTGCGCCAGGCGGGTCAATGCATCTGAATTGACGGACTTACGTATGGATGACGACATTGGCTGGAAGTAAGTTCCGGGCAAAAATGTCGGGCGATTCTAGAAAGCGCACCCCCTGCGGTCAACCATTCAGAACTTTTGAACCAAGCGGTGCGCTGCTTAGAACGTATCTTTCCATGCCCGCAGAGCCGCAAAAACCTCACTCGGCGCCCGGTTTTGAGGGCCGTTCCGTTCGTCCACTTTTTGTGTAACTAATATTTCACTGGTGCGCAGAAAGGGGTTTGTGAGCTTTTCCAGTGCAAGGGTCGAGGGCAGGGTCATGACGCCGTTCGCACGTTGCTGGGTGACTTTTTCCAGACGGGCGGCGATGTCCCGGTTGCCCGGCTCGACGGCGGCGGCAAATTTCAGGTTGCTCAGGGTGTATTCGTGGGTGCAGTAGACCAGCGTGTCTTCCGGCAACGCTGCCAGACGGCTCAGTGACTGGTGCATCTGTTGCGGCGTGCCTTCAAAGAGACGGCCGCAACCGGCGGCGAACAGGGTGTCGCCACAGAACAGCAGGCCGTGATGGTAGTAGGCGATATGTCCCAGGGTGTGGCCGGGCACGGCATGGACGTCGAAGTCCCAGCCGAGCACGCGCACCGTGTCGTTGTCCTTGAGTGCCACGTCCCGCCCCGGAATGCTCTCGCTGGCCGGTCCGTAGACCGTGGCGCCGGTGGCCTTTTTCAGCGTCTCGACGCCGCCGACATGGTCGTGGTGATGGTGAGTGATAAGGATATCGCCGAGCACCCAGCCCGGATGTGCGTCGAGCCACGCCTGTACGGGGGCGGCATCTCCCGGATCGACCACTGCGCAACGCCGGGTGGAATGATCCTGTAACAACCAGATGTAGTTGTCGGTGAAGGCGGGCAGGGCACTGATCTGTATCATCGTCGAATTCGCCAAGCGGGTAACATTGGCGCATCTTAGAGGTTCCTGGCGTGTTGGAGAATGCAATGATCGATAAAGCGTTCGCTCAGGCCGATCCTGACTGGCTCGCGCTGATCGGTGCAGCCCGTGAATGGCTGTCCGGCCCCCTCGGGCAATTTCTGCTGGACGAAGAACGGCGCATGCTCGAAGACGAACTGGGCCGGTTCTTCGGCGGCTATCTGGTGCATTACGGTCCGTCCGCCGAGACGCCGCCGTCGGCGCCGCAAGTGCAGCGCAATGTGCGGCTGGGCGCGCCGTTGCCGGGCGTGGAGATCGTCTGCGAAGAACAGGCCTGGCCATTGAGCGAGCACGCCGCCGACGTGGTGGTGTTGCAGCATGGTCTGGATTTCTGTCTGTCGCCCCACGGACTTTTGCGCGAAGCGGCCAGCAGCGTGCGCCCCGGCGGGCATCTGCTGATCGTCGGCATCAACCCCTGGAGCACTTGGGGACTGCGCCATGTGTTCGCCCATGATGCCTTGCGCAAGGCGCGCTGCATCTCGCCGTCACGTGTGGCGGACTGGCTCAATCTGCTGGGCTTCGCGCTGGAGAAACGCCGCTTCGGGTGCTATCGTCCGCCGCTCGCGTCACCCAAGTGGCAGGCCCGTCTGGCCGGCTGGGAACGCAAGGCCGGTGACTGGCAATTGTCGGGCGGCGGCTTCTATTTACTGGTCGCACGCAAGATCGTGGTCGGCCTGCGTCCGGTGCGGCAGGAGCGCCGCGAGCCGATGGGCAAGCTGATTCCGCTGCCGATGGCCAAGGTCAATCGGCGCCGCATCGAACCGTAAACCTTCTTTTATTGTGGCCGGGTCTGTCCCGGCCCGGGCCGTTGTCGATCCTTGATCGGCGAGGCCAGGCATTTTTCTGGATAGAGTGGCATGAGCGAAAGCGTCGATAGCGTAGAACTGTTCACTGACGGCGCCTGCAAGGGCAACCCCGGCCCGGGCGGCTGGGGCGCCTTGCTGGTGTGCAAGGGCGTCGAAAAGGAGCTGTGGGGCGGCGAAGCCAACACCACCAACAACCGCATGGAGCTGCTCGGCGCGATTCGCGGCCTGGAAGCCCTCAAGCGTCCGTGCGAAGTGCTGCTGGTGACCGACTCGCAATACGTGATGAAAGGCATCAACGAGTGGATGGCCAACTGGAAAAAGCGCGGCTGGAAAACCGCGGCCAAGGAGCCGGTGAAAAACGCCGACCTGTGGAAGGAGCTCGACGAGCAGGTCAACCGCCACAAGGTCACCTGGAAATGGGTCCGCGGCCACATCGGCCACCACGGCAACGAACGGGCCGACCAGTTGGCCAACCGCGGAGTGGATGAGGTTCGCGGTTACAAGCAGAGCTGAGCCCTTGGCACTGAAACCCTTCCGGCGAGCGTGTTAACATCGCCGCTTTTGCACGATTGACCCCGTTGAGAGCTGAACACTGATGGCCACCAGATCCGTTGTACTCGATACCGAAACCACCGGCATGCCGGTGACCGACGGCCACCGGATTATCGAAATCGGTTGTGTCGAGCTGATCGGTCGACGCCTGACGGGCCGGCACTTTCACGTTTACCTGCAACCGGACCGCGAGAGTGACGAAGGCGCGATCGGCGTCCACGGCATCACCAATGAATTCCTGGTCGGCAAGCCGCGTTTCGCCGAAGTGGCCGACGAATTCTTCGAGTTCATCAACGGCGCGCAGCTGATCATCCATAACGCGGCGTTCGACGTTGGTTTCATCAACAACGAATTCGCCCTGATGGGGCAGCACGATCGTGCCGATATCACGCAGCACTGCACGATCCTCGATACCCTGATAATGGCCCGGGAGCGTCACCCGGGTCAGCGCAACAGCCTCGATGCCTTGTGCAAACGCTACGGCGTCGACAACTCCGGCCGTGAGCTGCACGGCGCACTGCTCGACTCGGAGATTCTCGCCGACGTCTACCTGACCATGACCGGCGGCCAGACCAGCCTGTCGCTGGCTGGCAATGCCTCCGACGGCAATGGCACGGGCGAGGGCGCGGACAATTCCGCCACCGAAATCCGGCGTCTGCCGGCAGATCGTCAGCCGGGGCGAATCATTCGCGCAACCGAAGCCGAACTGGCCGAACACCAGGTGCGCCTGGAAATCATCGCCAAATCGGCCGGCGCCCCGGCGTTGTGGACTCAACTGCTGGAAGCCGAAGCTCAGGCGTAAAGCAAAGAGGATCGCCCGAACATACCAGCCGTGTTCGGGCGATCCTTTGTTTTTGGCAGTACTGACAACTGGCCACCCTCGCCACATCCGCTCCGACCCTCTACCCTGAGGACATTGGCAGATCACTCTCCGCCGCCTCAGGACACTGAGCCCCATGTACAAAGATCTGAAGTTCCCGGTATTGATCGTTCACCGCGACATCAAGGCCGATACGGTTGCTGGCGAACGCATTCGCGGCATCGCCCATGAATTGGAGCAGGAAGGTTTCAGTATCGTTTCGGCCACGGACTACACCGAGGGCCGGCTGGTGGCGTCGACCCACCATGGTCTGGCGTGCATGCTGATCGCTGCCGAAGATGCCAGCACCAATTCCCATCTGTTGCAGAACATGGCCGAACTGATCGGTCTGGCCCGGGTGCGGGCGCCGGATCTGCCGATCTTTGCCCTCGGCGAGCAAGTCACCCTGGAAAACGCCCCGGCCGATGCCATGGCCGAGCTCAACCAGTTGCGCGGCATTCTCTACCTGTTTGAAGACACGGTGCCGTTTCTCGCCCGGCAGGTGGCGCGGGCGGCGCGCAAATATCTGGACGGCCTGTTGCCGCCATTCTTCAAGGCGCTGGTGCAGCACACCGCCGATTCCAACTACTCCTGGCACACCCCCGGCCATGGCGGCGGGGTTGCGTATCACAAGAGTCCGGTGGGGCAGGCGTTTCATCAGTTTTTTGGTGAAAACACTCTGCGCTCGGACTTGTCGGTCTCGGTGCCGGAGCTGGGGTCGCTGCTCGATCACACCGGTCCATTGGCCGAGGCAGAAGCACGGGCTGCACGCAATTTCGGCGCCGATCACACCTTTTTCGTGATCAACGGCACCTCGACCGCCAACAAGATTGTCTGGCACTCGATGGTCGGGCGCGATGATCTGGTGCTGGTGGATCGCAACTGTCACAAGTCGGTGTTGCACGCGATCATCATGACCGGCGCGATTCCGCTGTACCTGTGCCCGGAGCGTAATGAGCTGGGCATTATCGGCCCGATTCCGCTCAGTGAATTCAGCCGCGAATCGATCCAGGCCAAGATCGATGCCAGCCCGCTGACCAAGGGCCGCGAACCGAAAGTCAAACTGGCGGTGATCACCAACTCGACCTACGACGGCCTTTGCTATAACGCCGAGCTGATCAAGCAGAGTCTGGGCAACAGCGTCGAAGTCCTGCATTTCGACGAAGCCTGGTATGCCTACGCGGCGTTTCACGAATTCTTTGCCGGCCGTTACGGCATGGCCACCTCGCGCAGCGATGACAGTCCGCTGGTGTTCACCACCCACTCCACCCACAAACTGCTGGCGGCGTTCAGCCAGGCCTCGATGATCCATGTGCAGGACGGCGGCGCGCGGCAGCTGGATCGCGACCGGTTCAACGAAGCGTTCATGATGCACATCTCGACTTCGCCGCAGTACAGCATCATCGCCTCGCTGGACGTGGCGTCGGCAATGATGGAAGGGCCGGCCGGCCGCTCGCTGCTACAGGAAACCTTCGACGAAGCCTTGAGTTTTCGCCGGGCCCTGGCCAATTTGCGCCAGCACATCGCGGCTGACGATTGGTGGTTCTCGATCTGGCAGCCGCCGGGCGTCGAGGGGATTGACCGGGTACAGACCGAGGACTGGCTGCTGAAGCCCGAGGCGGACTGGCACGGTTTCGGCGAAGTCAGCGACGACTACGTCCTGCTCGACCCGATCAAGGTCACCCTGGTCATGCCGGGCCTGACCGCCGGCGGTGCGTTAAGCGACAAGGGCATTCCGGCGGCGGTGGTCAGCCGTTTCCTCTGGGAGCGCGGACTGGTAGTGGAGAAAACCGGGCTCTATTCGTTTCTGGTGCTGTTCTCCATGGGCATCACCAAGGGCAAGTGGAGCACGCTGTTGACCGAACTGCTGGAGTTCAAGCGCAGTTACGACGCCAACGTCAGCCTCGTCACCTGCCTGAAATGCGTTGCCCAGGAAGATCCTGTGCGCTATCGGGGCATGGGTCTGCGCGATCTGTGCGATCAGCTCCACACCTGCTATCGCAGCAATGCCACCGCCAAACACCTCAAGCGCATGTACACGGTGCTGCCGGAAATCGCCATGAAACCGGCCCACGCCTACGACCAGTTGGTGCGCGGCGAAGTCGAGGCGGTGCCGATCGATGAACTGGAAGGCCGGGTAGCGGCGGTGATGCTGGTGCCGTACCCGCCGGGCATTCCGCTGATCATGCCCGGCGAGCGTTTTACCGAATCCACGCGCTCGATCATCGAATACCTCAGGTTTGCTCGCACGTTCGACGCAATGTTTCCGGGGTTCGTGGTCGATGTGCACGGTCTGCAACACGAAGATGAGGGCAATGGACGGCATTACACCGTCGATTGCGTCAAGGAATGAGGGCTTTTCCGAGTATGCAACCGGTCATGAATCCGAAATACCCAGGGCTGTCGGTGCGGGTCGCCGACGAGGGTTTTGCTGAATATATCTGGGGCAGCGATTTCAGTTTCGAGGTGGCCGCCTACGGCACGGCCGAAATCGGCAAGCCCGTGGCGCAATGGGGCGTGACACCTATCGTGCCGTATCGCAAGTGCTACGGCATCGATCCGGAGGAATTCAGCAGCTTTCGCGATGCCGCCGACAGTGCAATATTCATGGCGTATCTGGAGGACGAGCCGGTCGGTCATCTGGTGATCAGTACCAACTGGAACGGTTTCGCCCATATCGATGAACTGGCGGTGCACGCGCCGGCGCGGCGCCATGGCGTGGCCAAGGCCTTGCTCGACGTGGCGCAGTTCTGGAGTCGCAAGAAAAAGCTGCCGGGGATCATGCTCGAAACCCAGAACAACAACCTTGGCGCCTGTCGCCTGTATGAGCGTTGCGGTTATGTGATTGGCGGCATCGACCACCTGCGTTATCGCGGTATCGATCCGAATACCGCCGAAGTGGCGCTGTTCTGGTATCGATTGTTCGATAACCCGCTGGAGCACCCGATCAGCTCGCCAGCATCGCCTCGGCTTGTTCCGTGACGATTGCGAGCAGCGTCTGAATCGCCGCCGACGGCGTGGCGTGTTTGAAGGTCAGGGCATAGAGGCTGATCGGCACCGCCGGCGACAGAGGGCAGACATCAAGACCGCCCGCCCGCGCGCCGAGGGCGGTGAACGGGTCGACGATCGCCAGACCTTCGCCGGCCTCGACCATGCCGCGCATCATCTGGTGGGTTTGCACCCGGGTCTGGATGGTAGGCGCCGGGCGCAGGGCCTGAAGCTTGTTTTCCAGGGCCGGGCTCAGCGGGTCCTGGCCTTCGAGGCCGACCATCGCCTGGCCGGCCAGATCCTGCAGGGAAATGTACTTCTGCTTCGGTTGCAGCCAGCCGTGGGGCGCGAGCAATTGCAGCTTGCCCTGGGCCAGCGTCTGGCAATGAATATCGGGGTGCTGTGGATCGTGCAGGCTCAGGCCCAGATCGCTGTCGCGCAGCAGAAGGTGACGGACGATGTCGCGGGTCGGTTCGCTGAGCAGGGTGCAGGGCACGTCGGGCAGACGCCGACGCAGGGCAGCGAGACTTTGCGGCAGCAGTTGCTGGGCCAGCGGCGGGGTGCCGATGATCCGCAGGGGCGGGGCGAGGTATTGCTTGAGACTGCTGGCCAGCCGTTGCACCGGCTCCAGCGCTTCATAGATGTGACCGATCTCGACTTGCAGCGCCCGGGCCTCCGGGGTCGGCTGAAGTCGTCCGCGTACGCTGGCGAACAGCATGAAACCGAGCTGGCTCTCGGCTTCGCGCAAACGCTCCTCGACCTCGGGTGCCGCCAGTTGCAGCCATTCGGCGGCGGTGCCCACGTGACCGGTCTGCAAAAGCGCCTGAATCACTTCGATATGACGTAAACGCATGCGTGAAGTCCATGTCCGGCCGTTGGGGTCAGTGGCTGAATCCTACCCCAACTCGGCGCGGATGACTTCTGCTCATAACGATCGGTTATGAAGCGACCGATGGCTCGGGTTCGCGGATCAGGGTGATGCCCGACTGAACCAGCAAAAACTCGTTGTCGTCGATCTTGTTGACGCGGTCGCCAATCGCCAGTTTGTAGGTGGTAACGGGCTCCGTGCCGGTGAAACCGTCTGCCGACGGGTTGGATTCCTGGAACTCATGCACGGAATAAACGCGGCCTTCCGCATCTCTTGCATGGAACTGACCGACGAGTACTGCTGCCATCTGCTTAGAACCTCTGGAGATAAAACGCCTGATTTGCGGCTTGGTAGACCGTCATCAAGCTTGGTAAGTTTTCCTACAGGAAAAAAATATTCCAGACGCAGGAAATTACCTTCAGCGTCTGGTGGAATCGTCGCCGGATCATCTATAACTACTGGCTCCTCCCACGGACAGTCGAGAGTCCTCCAATGAGCAATGTCTATAACGTCGCAGTAGTGGTCGGCAGCCTGCGCAAAGCGTCCATCAACCGCAAGGTTGCCCTGGCGCTGGCGGAACTGGCACCGGCCAATCTCAAGCTGAACATTGTCGAAATTGGCGATTTGCCACTCTACAACGAAGACATCGACGGCGATTCACCGCCGGCAGCCTACAGCACTTTCCGGCAAAAAGTGGGTTCGTCCGACGCTCTGCTGTTTGTCACTCCGGAGTACAACCGCTCGGTGCCGGCGCCGTTGAAGAATGCGATCGACGTCGGTTCGCGGCCATATGGCAAGAGTGTCTGGAGTGGCAAACCGGGGGCGGTGATCAGCGTTTCGCCGGGCGCCATCGGCGGTTTCGGCGCCAACCAGCATCTGCGCCAGTCCTTCGTTTTCCTCAACGTGCCATGCATGCAGCAGCCGGAAGCCTATCTGGGCGGCGCGGGCACCGCGTTCGACGAGGCGGGCAAGCTGAACGAATCGGTGAAACCTTTCCTGCAAAGTTTCATCAATGCCTTTGGAGAGTGGGTGGCACAGCACAAGAAGTGATCCACCGTTTTTTCTGACAAGATATCGACCTTGTGGGAGCGAGCTTGCTCGCGATAGCGGTGTATCAGCTGACACATCAGTTGAATGACACATTGCAATCGCGAGCAAGCTCGCTCCCACAGGTTTTTTCGTGTGGTTTGATTTCCCCCAAAACTTTATTGAAGGCTGTCGCGAATGCTCGCTGCGTCACTGATTTTCCTGCTGACCATTACCCTGGTGATCTGGCAACCCAAAGGCCTCGGGGTCGGCTGGAGTGCAACGTTCGGCGCCATCGTTGCGCTGATTTTTGGTGTGGTGCACCTGAGCGACATCCCGTTGGTGTGGCAAATCATCTGGAACGCCACCGGCACGTTCGTGGCGCTGATCATCATCAGCCTGCTGCTCGACGAGGCCGGGTTCTTCGCCTGGGCCGCGTTGCACGTGGCGCGGTGGGGGCGGGGCAGTGGGCGCAGGCTGTTTGCTTTCATGGTGCTGCTCGGCGCACTGGTGTCGGCGCTGTTCGCCAATGACGGCGCGGCGCTGATCCTCACGCCGATCGTGATTTCCATGCTGCTGGCCCTGCGTTTTTCCCCGGCGGCGACCCTGGCGTTCGTCATGGGCGCTGGGTTCATTGCCGACACCGCCAGCCTGCCGCTGGTGGTGTCGAACCTGGTGAACATCGTTTCGGCCGACTTTTTCCACATCGGTTTCAACCGCTATGCAGCGGTGATGGTGCCGGTCAACTTCGTCAGCGTCGCGGCCACGCTGGGCATGTTGCTGTGGTTCTTCCGCCGAGACATTCCCAAGAGTTACGACCCGGAACAGCTTGAGCACCCGGAAACCGCCATCCACGACAAAGCCACGTTCTACGCGGGTTGGGCGGTGTTGCTGATTCTGTTGATCGGCTGCTTCGCGCTGGAGCCGCTGGGGATTCCGATCAGCGCGATCTCGGCAGTATGTGCGGCGCTGCTGCTGGCGATTGCCGCGCGCGGACACAAGATTTCCACGCGCAAAGTCATGAAAGAGGCGCCGTGGCAGATCGTGATTTTCTCGCTGGGCATGTACCTGGTGGTCTACGGCCTGCGCAACGCCGGGCTCACCGATTATCTCGCCGGCTGGCTCGATGTGTTCGCCGGCTACGGCGTATGGGGCGCGGCGATGGGCACCGGGGTGCTGACGGCGTTGTTGTCATCGATCATGAACAACCTGCCGACGGTGCTGGTCGGGTTGCTGTCGATCGATGCCAGCCAGGCCAGCGGCGTGGTGAAGGAAGCGATGATCTACGCCAACGTGATCGGCAGCGACCTGGGGCCGAAAATCACCCCGATCGGCAGTCTTGCGACCCTGCTCTGGCTGCATGTGCTGGAGCGCAAGAACATCAAGATCGGCTGGGGTTATTACTTCAAGGTCGGGATCGTGCTGACCGTGCCGGTTCTGTTGGTTACCCTGGCGGCACTCGCCGTGCGGTTATCCCTTTAGAACAGGTTGGCTTCAATCGCGAGCAAGCTCGCTCCCACGGGTGATGCGGTGAACACTGAACCTGTGGGAGCGAGCTAGCTCGCGAAGGGGCCAGATCAGGCGCCACAGAAATCAGGATTGGCCGGGCACATTCGGCCACAGATCCGACACCAGAAACAGCCGCTCGGCTTCTTCCCACTCGCCCCGGGCATTTTCGGTCAGGCGCACCATCAGTTGCGCCGGGGCCAGCGGTTCGAGTTCGTCGAGCCAGGCCTGCAAGTGGCCGTTGCTCCAGGTCTGGTCTGCCGGGTAGTGCGCCGGCGCCAGCCAGGCGTGGCGGGGCAGGGGTTGCCAGCGTCCGTCCGGGCGCTGGGTGACGAAGGCCGGCCAGTCTTTCTGATGCAGCCAGCTGCCACGCAAATGTTGCGGGTGGGCGCCGTTGGGAGGTGCGGACTGACCGGGCCACGGGTACAGCAAGTACCCGCCAAGCCACAATTGCGCACTCAAAGACCCCACATCCAGCGCCGCCAGCACTTCGCGGCTCTCCGGGCGCGCGGAGATCGGCAGCTGATGTTCGCTCAAATGCGCCAGTTTGCGGTCCAGTCGATCATGGCAACCCGGCCCCAGCCACGACGCCGGATCATGGCCGTCGCCGTTCTGCGGGCCGAGGTAGAGCTTGATCGCCAGTTCCAGGTGATGCACGCCGTCGCGGTCGCGCAGCAGCATGTCCAATTCGCCAAGGGTGTGGCCTTCGCGGCGGATCGGCAGGTTGGCGGCGATCAGCTCAATGCCCGGCGCGTGTTCCACCGCAAATTGCCACAACCGCTCGTAATACAGACCCAGGCGCCGGGTGCGAGCCTGGGACAGCCAGTGCAGCAGTCCGTAACTGTCGCGGTCGAGCTGGCGCAACCAGTGTTCCAGACGCTCGGGGTCGCTGACCCAGTCGCTGCCCGCCAGCGGATGGCGCTGCGGCCACGGGGTGGCGGCGAGCATCGGCGGGGCGAGGATCACCCACGCCAGATCACGCACCTCGGGGTGGCGCAACTGGTGGGGCAACTGCAACAAATCGGGAAATAGGATCATCTTGCGAGCATAGCCTCAAACACCGCGGCCTCCTCGGGGCTGAAAGGATTTTGTCTATCCGGCGCTTTCGCCCATAATCGTGCTTTTCGCCGTCTCAGTCCCCCGCAGGAGTCCCATGGAGCAATTTCGTAATATCGGCATCATCGGTCGCCTGGGCAGTTCCCAGGTGCTGGATACCGTCCGCCGACTGAAACGCTTCCTGCTCGATCGTCACCTGCATGTGATTCTCGAAGACACCATCGCCGAAGTCCTGCCGGGCCATGGCCTGCAAACCTCGTCGCGCAAGATGCTTGGCGAGGTCTGCGACATGGTCATCGTGGTCGGCGGTGACGGCAGCCTGCTCGGCGCGGCACGGGCACTGGCCAAGCACAATATTCCGGTGCTCGGGATCAACCGTGGCAGCCTCGGCTTTCTCACCGATATCCGCCCCGACGAGCTGGAAATCAAGGTCGCCGAAGTGCTCGACGGCCACTATCTGGTGGAAAACCGCTTCCTGCTGCAAGCCGAAGTCCGTCGCCACGCCGAAGCCATTGGCCAGGGCGATGCACTGAACGACGTGGTGCTGCACCCCGGCAAATCGACGCGGATGATCGAGTTCGAGCTGTACATCGACGGCCAGTTCGTCTGCAGCCAGAAGGCCGACGGCCTGATCGTGTCGACCCCGACCGGCTCCACCGCGTACGCACTGTCTGCCGGCGGCCCGATCATGCATCCCAAGCTTGACGCTATTGTGATTGTGCCGATGTACCCCCATACCTTGTCGGGCAGACCGATCGTGGTCGATGGCAACAGTGAGCTGAAAATCGTCGTGTCCAAAGATATGCAGATCTACCCGCAGGTCTCCTGCGACGGGCAGAACCACTTCACCTGCGCGCCGGGCGACACCATCACCGTCAGCAAGAAAGCGCAGAAGTTGCGGCTGATCCATCCGCTCGACCACAACTACTACGAAGTCTGCCGGACCAAGCTCGGCTGGGGCAGCAAGTTGGGTGGTGGAGGCGACTGATGCTCGATCCCGCGCGCAGTTATGACCTGATTGGTGACGTGCACGGATGCGCCCTGACCCTGGAACACCTGCTGGACCGTCTTGGTTACCACAAGCAGGGCGGGGTCTGGCGGCATCCATCGCGCATGGCCGTGTTCGTCGGCGACATCATCGACCGTGGCCCGCGGATTCGCGAGGCGCTGCACATCGTCCACGACATGGTCGAGGCCGGTCAGGCGTTGTGCATCATGGGCAACCACGAATTCAACGCGCTGGGCTGGAGTACACCGGCACCGCCCGGCAGCGGCAAGCAGTTCGTGCGCGAGCACACGCCGCGCCATGCCCGGCTGCTGCATGAAACCCTGACCCAGTTCGAACGGCATCCCGGTGACTGGCACGATTTCCAGCAATGGTTCTATGAGCTGCCGCTGTTCGTCGACGCCGGTCGCTTCCGGGTGGTGCATGCCTGTTGGGATGCCGGCCTGATCGAGCCGTTGCGCGCATTGTTCCCTGATGGCTGCGTCGACGAGCACTTTCTCCAGGCATCGGCGGTGCCGGGCAGTTTCGCCTGTACCGTGTTCGATCGCCTGCTGCGCGGCACCGACATGCGCCTGCCGGATGGCCTGACCATGACCAGCGGCGACGGCCTGGTGCGTTCATTCTTCCGCACCAAATTCTGGGAAGACGATCCGCAGACTTACGGCGACATCGTGTTCCAGCCCGATGCACTGCCGGAACCGGTGGCGCAAAAGCCGTTGACCTCCAGCGAAAAGAATTCCCTGCTGCGCTATGGCATCGATGAGCCATTGCTGTTCGTCGGTCATTACTGGCGCAGCGGCAAACCGGCGCCCATCCGGCCGAACCTCGCCTGCCTGGATTACAGCGCGGTGCTGTACGGCAAACTGGTGGCCTATCGTCTGGATCAGGAAACCCGCCTCGATCCGCATAAATTTGTCTGGGTCGACGTCGAGCGGCCGGAGGTGCTGCGATGAGCGCGGTAGCGGTATTGCGTCTGCCACTGGCGGCGGACTTGAGCGGTTTCGTCAAACTGCTGCAACGCATGCAGGTGCCTCACCGCGTCAGCGAAGAGTCGGGCGAGCAGGTGTTGTGGGTGCCGTCGGAAATCAGCGAAGACGTGCGTTCGCTATACGAGCGCTTTCCGGCGGGTGATCCGGATCAGCAACTGGACATTCCGGTGGCGCCGACCTTCAAGCGTCCGAGCTTCGCCGAGCAACTGAAACATGCCAGGGCCACCGGCTTCATCCTGTTGCTCAGCCTGCTGGTAGCGGGGCTGACGTATCTGGGCGACAACCTCGACACGATGCGCTGGCTGACCTTCCTCGATTTTCGCGTGGTCGGCGACTACATCCACTTCACACCGTTGGCCGACAGCCTGGCGGCGGGGCAATGGTGGCGCCTGTTCACCCCCATGCTGATCCACTTCGGCATCCTGCACCTGGCCATGAACGGCATGTGGTACTGGGAGCTGGGGCGGCGCATCGAGTCGCGCCAGGGCAGTGTCAACCTGATCGGCCTGACGCTGCTGTTCAGCCTGGTGTCCAACTACGCGCAATTCGCCTGGAGCGGTCCGAGCCTGTTCGGCGGTCTGTCCGGCGTACTTTACGGGTTGCTCGGTCACTGCTGGATCTTCCAGCTGCTGGCGCCGAACCCGGCCTATCGCCTGCCGCGCGGTGTGCTGGTGATGATGCTGGTGTGGTTGCTGGTGTGCATGTCGGGGCTGATCTCGATGATCGGTTTCGGCGAAATCGCCAATGCCGCCCACGTCGGCGGGTTACTCATCGGATGCTTCACCGGTTTGTTGGGCGGTTTGTACAACCGCCGTAAACTGGCCGCCTGAATTTTTTGAATAAAGAGCACGGAGACCCTGATGTCCTCTTTTAACGATTTGATCAAGAACATCACCCCGGACATCTACCAGAGCCTGAAACTGGCCGTAGAGATCGGCAAATGGTCGGACGGTGGCAAGCTCACCGCCGAACAGCGTGAGCTGTCGCTGCAGGCGATGATCGCCTGGGAAATCCAGAACCTGCCCGAGGAAGAGCGCACCGGTTACATGGGCCCGCAGGAATGTGCGTCGAAGTCGATCGAAGTGCCGAACATCCTGTTCAAGTCGGACGCCATCCATTGATCGAGATCGGCCGCGGTGCAATCAGCAAAATGTCGGCGCGCCTGGACGGGCCGAACGTGCAGTACGCGTTTCGTCTGGATGACGTCGAGGTGCCGGTCAATCCGTTGATCGGCAGCACGGTGCGTCTGGAATACCTGGGGGCGATTCACTGCACCCATTGCGGGCGCAAGACCAAGACCAGTTTCAGTCAGGGTTATTGCTACCCGTGCATGACCAGACTGGCCCAATGCGATGTATGCATCATGAGCCCGGAGCGCTGCCACTTCGAGGCCGGCACCTGCCGGGAGCCTGAGTGGGGCGAGAAGTTCTGCATGACCGACCACATCGTCTACCTGGCCAATTCGTCGGGGATCAAGGTCGGCATCACCCGCGCCACCCAGTTGCCGACCCGCTGGCTCGATCAGGGCGCCAGTCAAGCGTTGCCGATCATGCGCGTTTCCACGCGCCAGCAATCGGGCTTCGTCGAAGACCTGTTCCGCAGTCAGGTGGCGGACAAGACCAACTGGCGCGCCTTGCTCAAGGGCGACGCGGCGGCGGTGGATCTGGCGCAGGTGCGCGATCAGCTGTTCGAAAGCTGCGCCCCGGGTTTGCAAGGTTTGCAGGAGCGATTCGGTCTGCAGGCCATTCAGACCATCGCCGACGTCGAGCCGCTGGAAATCCGCTACCCGGTCGAGCAGTACCCGGCCAAGATCGTCAGCTTCAACCTGGACAAGAACCCGATTGCCGAAGGCACGCTGCTGGGGATCAAGGGCCAGTACCTGATCTTCGACACCGGCGTGATCAACATTCGCAAGTACACGGCCTATCAGCTCGCCGTGCATCAATAAGGACTTCAGCATGCGCACCGAACAACCGAAGATGATTTACCTGAAGGACTATCAGGCGCCCGAGTACCTGATCGATGAAACACACCTGACCTTCGAGTTGTTCGAGGACCACAGTCTGGTCCACGCGCAACTGGTGATGCGCCGCAACCCGGCCCGTGGCCCGGGCCTGCCGCCGTTGGTGCTCGACGGCCAACAGCTGGAACTGCTGTCGGTGACCCTGGCAGACCAGGAACTGAGCGCCGCCGACTACCAGCTGACGGAAAACCACCTGACCCTGCAACCGGCCAGCGAAACATTCACGGTCGACACCAGCGTCAGGATCCACCCGGAAACCAACACCGCACTGGAAGGCCTGTACAAGTCCGGCACGATGTTCTGCACCCAGTGCGAGGCCGAAGGGTTCCGCAAGATCACCTATTACCTCGACCGCCCGGACGTGATGAGCAAGTTCACCACCACCGTAGTGGCCGAGCAGCACAGCTATCCGGTGCTGCTGTCCAACGGCAACCCGATTGCCAGCGGCCCCGGCGAAGACGGCCGTCATTGGGCAACCTGGGAAGACCCGTTCATGAAGCCGGCGTACCTGTTTGCGCTGGTGGCCGGTGACTTGTGGTGCGTTGAAGACTCTTTCACCACCATGACCAACCGCAACGTGGCGCTGCGCATTTATGTCGAGCCGGAAAACATCGACAAGTGCCAGCACGCCATGAACAGCCTGAAGAAGTCGATGCGCTGGGATGAAGAGGTTTACGGTCGCGAGTACGATCTGGACATCTTCATGATCGTCGCCGTGAACGACTTCAACATGGGCGCCATGGAGAACAAGGGCCTCAACATCTTCAACTCCAGTGCCGTACTGGCCCGTGCCGAAACCGCCACCGACGCTGCGCACCAGCGGGTCGAGGCGATCGTCGCCCACGAATACTTCCACAACTGGTCGGGCAACCGCGTGACCTGCCGCGACTGGTTCCAGCTGTCGCTGAAAGAAGGCTTCACGGTATTCCGCGACGCCGGGTTCTCCTCCGACATGAACTCGGCCACGGTCAAGCGCATTCAGGACGTGGCGTACCTGCGTACCCACCAGTTCGCCGAAGATGCCGGCCCGATGGCCCACGCGGTGCGCCCGGACAGCTTCATCGAGATTTCCAACTTCTACACCCTGACCGTGTACGAAAAGGGCTCGGAAGTGGTCGGCATGATCCACACCCTGCTCGGCGCCGAAGGCTTCCGCAAGGGCAGCGACCTGTACTTTGAACGCCACGACGGCCAGGCCGTGACCTGCGATGACTTCATCAAGGCCATGGAAGATGCCAACGGCGTCGACCTGACCCAGTTCAAGCGCTGGTACAGCCAGGCCGGTACACCGCGACTGGCGGTCAGCGAGTCTTATGACGCCGCCGCGAAAACCTACAGCCTGACCTTCCGCCAGAGCTGCCCGGAAACCCCGGACAAGGTTGAAAAACTGCCGTTCGTGATCCCGGTGGAACTCGGCCTGCTCGACAGCCAAGGTAACGAAATCGCCCTGCGTCTGGCTGGCGAAAGCGCTGCTCAAGGCACCACTCGTGTGATCTCGGTGACCGAAGCCGAGCAGACCTTCACCTTCATCGACATCGCCGAACAGCCGCTGCCGTCATTGCTGCGTGGCTTCTCGGCGCCGGTGAAACTGAGCTTCCCGTACAACCGCGATCAGTTGATGTTCCTGATGCAGCACGACACCGACGGTTTCAACCGTTGGGATGCCGGCCAGCAATTGTCGGTGCAGGTGTTGCAAGAGTTGATCGGTCAGCAGCAGAAGGGCGAAAGTCTGGTGCTCGACCCGCGTCTGGTTTCCGCGCTGCGTACCGTGCTGTCGGACGAGTCGCTGGATCAGGCGATGGTCGCGGAAATGCTCTCGCTGCCAAGCGAAGCCTATTTGACCGAAATCAGCGAAATCGCCGATGTGGAGGCGATCCACACCGCCCGCGAATTCGCCCGTCAGCAACTGGCGGACAACCTGTTCGAGGCGCTGTGGCTGCGTTATCAGGCCAACCGCGACCTGTCGAAACAAACCCCGTACGTGGCCGAAGCCGAGCACTTCGCCCGTCGCGCGTTGCAGAACATCGCGCTGTCGTACCTGATGCTCAGCGGCAAGCCGGAAGTGCTGGCGGCGACGCTCGAACAGTTCGACAGCTGCGACAACATGACCGAGCGCCTGACCGCGCTGGCCGTGCTGGTCAACTCGCCGTTCGACGAACAGAAAACCAAG
The DNA here is from genome assembly GCF_002113045.1 of Pseudomonas sp. B26(2017). NCBI lineage: Bacteria > Pseudomonadati > Pseudomonadota > Gammaproteobacteria > Pseudomonadales > Pseudomonadaceae > Pseudomonas > Pseudomonas sp. B26(2017). Next base: position 249,106 of record NZ_NEJJ01000010.1, read on the forward strand.
GCGCTGGCCAGTTTCGCCGAGCACTTCAAGGACAACCCGCTGGTCATGGATCAGTGGTTCAGCGTGCAGGCCGGCAGCACCTTGCCGGGCGGTCTGGAACGTGTGAAGGCGCTGATGCAGCACCCGGCGTTCAACATCAAGAACCCTAACAAGGTGCGTGCGCTGGTCGGCGCCTTTGCCGGGCAGAACCTGATCAACTTCCACGCGGCGGACGGTTCGGGCTATCGCTTCCTTGCGGATCTGGTGATCGAGCTGAACGGCTTCAACCCGCAGATCGCTTCGCGTCAACTGGCGCCGCTGACTCGCTGGCGCAAGTATGACGGTGCTCGTCAGGCGCTGATGAAGGCGGAGCTGGAGCGGATTCTGGCGTCGGGTCAGCTGTCCAGTGATGTGTATGAAGTGGTCAGCAAAAGCCTGGCGTAAGCTGGGATAGCACCGCTTAAAACTGTGGGGGCGACGGTGCGACGATTCGACTTGCTCGCGAATGCGGTAGTTCAGACGACATCTGCGTGTCTGATACGCCCTCTTCGCGAGCAAGCTCGCTCCCACAGTTGTTTTGCGTTTCCTCAGTTACTTCAGATCAAACCGGTCCAGGTCCATCACCTTCGCCCACGCGGCAACGAAGTCGTTGACGAACTGTTCCTTCGCATCGGAACTGGCATACACCTCGGCCAGCGCCCGCAGTACCGAGTTGGAACCGAACACCAGATCGACCCGGGTCGCCGTCCATTTCACGCTGCCGGTTTTACGGTCACGACCTTCGAACTCGGTTTTGGACGTCGGTTTCCATTCCACGCCCATGTCTAGCAGGTTGCGGAAAAAGTCGTTGGTCAGGGTGCCGGGTTTGTCGGTGAACACCCCGTGTCTGGTTTTACCGACGTTGGTGTCCAGTACGCGCAGGCCGCCAATCAGCACGGTCATTTCCGGTGCCGAAAGGGTCAGCAGTTGCGCCTTGTCGATCAGCAACGCTTCGGCCGGCACGCGATAGGTGGTGGCAGCGTAGTTGCGGAAGCCATCGGTGTGCGGCTCAAGGAAACCGAACGACTCGACGTCGGTCTGCTCCTGACTCGCATCGGTGCGCCCCGGATTGAACGGCACGGTCACCGTGTGCCCGGCGTTTTTCGCCGCTTGCTCGACCCCGGCATTACCAGCCAGCACGATCAGATCCGCCAGCGATACTTGCTTGCCGGATGCCCCGGCGTTGAACTCGTTCTGAATGCCTTCGTAGACTTTCAGCACCTTGTCCAGTTGCTCCGGCTGATTGGCCTGCCAGAACTTTTGCGGCGCCAGACGCAGACGCCCGCCATTGGCGCCGCCGCGTTTGTCCGAACCCCGGAAGGTCGATGCGGCCGCCCAGGCAGTGGAGACCAGTTCCGAAACGGACAGCCCCGATGCCAGCACTTTGTCTTTGAGCGCCCTGATATCGCTGTCGTCCACCAGTGGATGTCTGGCCTCGGGAATCGGGTCTTGCCACAGCAGTTCTTCCTGAGGCAATTCCGGGCCGAGGTAGCGCGACAGCGGGCCCATGTCACGGTGAATCAGCTTGTACCAGGCGCGGGCGAAGGCGTCGGCCAGTTGATCGGGATTGGCCAGGAAACGCCGCGAAATCTTCTCGTAGGCCGGGTCGAAACGCAGGGCCAGGTCGGAAGTAAGCATGGTCGGGTCGATGCGTTTGTTCGGGTCGTGGGCGTGGGGAATGGTGCCGGCCCCGGCGCCGTTTTTCGGTTTCCACTGATGGGCGCCGGCCGGGCTTTTGGTCAGTTCCCACTCGAAGCCGAACAGGTTTTCCAGATAGTTGTTGCTCCACTTTGTCGGGGTGGTGGTCCAGGTCACTTCCAGGCCGCTGGTGATGGTGTCGGCGCCCTTGCCGGTGCCGAAGGTGCTTTTCCAGCCCAGGCCTTGTTCTTCAAGGCCGGCGGCTTCCGGTTCCGGGCCGACGTTATCGGCCGGGCCCGCGCCGTGTGTCTTGCCGAAAGCGTGGCCGCCGGCGATCAGGGCGACGGTTTCCTCGTCGTTCATGGCCATGCGGCCGAAGGTTTCGCGGATGTCCTTGGCCGAGGCCACCGGGTCCGGATTGCCTTCCGGACCTTCCGGGTTCACATAGATCAAGCCCATCTGCACGGCGGCGAGGGGGTTCTCGAGGTTGCGTTCGCCCTGATTGGTGCGGCTTTCTTCATTGCCGTGTTCGGCGGGCTCGGCCACCAGCGTGCCTTCGCCCGGCGGCTGCATGGATTGCGGATCCTTGCCGTAGCGGTTGTCGCCGCCCAGCCATTTGTTTTCCGAGCCCCAGTACACGTCTTCATCCGGTTCCCAGACGTCGGGCCTGCCGCCGGAGAAACCGAAGGTCTTGAAGCCCATGGACTCCAGCGCGACGTTGCCGGTGAGAACGATCAGGTCGGCCCAGGAAATGTTGCGGCCGTATTTCTGCTTGATCGGCCACAGCAGGCGGCGGGCCTTGTCGAGGCTGACGTTGTCCGGCCAGCTGTTGAGCGGGGCGAAGCGTTGCTGGCCGGAGCCGGCGCCACCACGACCGTCAGCGGTGCGATAGGTGCCGGCGCTGTGCCAGGCCATGCGGATGAAGAGCGGTCCGTAGTGGCCGAAGTCCGCTGGCCACCACTCCTGGGAGTCGGTCATCATCGCCGTCAGATCGCGTTTGAGGGCCTGGAAATCCAGGCTTTTGAAAGCCTTGGCATAGTCGAAGTCCTTGCCCAGCGGATCGGACGCGGGCGAGTGCTGACTCAGGATTTTCAGGTTCAGTTGATTCGGCCACCAATCGCGGTTCGTCGTGCCACCGCCGGCGGCATGATTGAACGGGCATTTCGATTCATTTGCCATGTTCGGGTCCTTATCAGGTCATCTGCGGCCGGCTCGTGCCGACTTCGGAGTAGTAAGGCTAGACCCGACTCGGAGAGTCAGCTAATAGGCCGACTATTGGTGCCTGATAGGCGCAGTCTCTTACGTGAACTGTCGGGCGCCGGCGCCGGCGCCGGGCAGGGCGCTGAAATGCCCGTGCTTGAGCGATGGTTTGCCAATGTGTGGAAGAAACGTGATGGCCATTGGAAATGTTATTGTATAACATAAAAATGATTTCATCTGATTGATGCCGGTCACACGCACTCTGTCTCGCCGGCATTGATCCTCACTTTTCTGCCTGACGGATTCCTGAAATGCCTTCCCGTTTCCACTCCTTCCAACCCCGCCTGACGCTCATGGCCTCTGCGCTGCTGATCGCTTCCCCGACATTCGCCGCCGACCCGCTGGAGCTGCAACCGCAAGTCATCACCGGCAATCCGCTGGGCAGTCAGAACCTGGCCTCGCCCTCGACCGTGTTGAGCGGCGACAGCCTGACGCTGCAGCAAAAAGGCAGCCTCGGCGAAACCCTGAACAAGCAGCCGGGCGTGTCCTCGTCCTACTTCGGCCCCGGTGCCAGTCGCCCGATCATTCGCGGGCAGGACGGCGATCGCATTCGCATCCTGCGTAACGGCGTCGGCGCGCTGGACGCCTCGTCGCTGTCCTACGATCACGCGGTGCCGCTGGACCCCGTCAACGTCGAGCGCATCGAAATCGTCCGTGGCCCCGCGGCCTTGCTGTACGGCGGCAGTGCCATCGGCGGGGTGGTCAACACCTTCGACAACCGCATCCCGACCGAAGCCATCGAAGGCATTCACGGTGCCGGCGAGTTGCGCTACGGCGGCGCCGACACCACCCGCAGCAGCGCTGGCAAGCTCGAAGCCGGTAACGGTCAGTTCGCCTTGCACCTGGACGCCAGCGCCCGCGAGTTCAATGACCTGAAGATTCCCGGCTACGCCAAGACCCGTCGTGAACGGGCGAACGACGATGGCGATTCGAAGAAGCATCGGCTGGCCAACAGCGACGGTCGTCAGGACGGCGGTGCGGTGGGCGGGTCGTACACCTGGGATGACGGTTACGCGGGGCTGTCGTACAGCAATTACGATTCGAACTACGGCTCGCCGGCCGAAGACGATGTGCGCATCCGCATGGAGCAGGAGCACTACGCCTTCGCCTCGGAAATCCGCAACCTCGACGGCCCGTTCAGCTCGGTGAAACTCGACGCTGGCTACACCGATTACCAGCACCGTGAAATCGAGGGCGGCGAGGTCGGCACCACGTTCAAGAACAAGGGCTACGAGGCGCGGGTCGAAGCCCGGCATCAGCCGCTGGGGCCGTTCAACGGGGTGATTGGCGCGCAAGTCAGTCGCAACGAGTTCTCGGCGTTGGGCGAAGAAGCGTTCGTGCCGCACACCGATACCGATGTCGGTGCGCTATTCATTCTCGAAGAGCTGCAAGCCACGGATCGCCTGCTGTTCACCCTCGGTGGACGCCTTGAACACACCACGGTCGACCCCGACGCCAAAGGCAAAGAGCGCTTCGCCAATGCCGATCGCTCCAGCAGTTTCACCGCCGGCAGCCTGTCATCCGGTGCGGTGTACACGCTGACGCCGGTCTGGTCGGTGGCTGCCACGCTCGGCTACACCGAACGCGCGCCGACGTTCTATGAGCTTTACGCCAACGGCGCTCACGTCGCCACCGGCACCTATGAAGTCGGGGACGCGGGGCTGTCGAAAGAGAAAGCCGTCTCCAGCGACCTGGCCCTGCGTTTCGACAACGGTACGCACAAGGGCAGCGTCGGCGTCTTCTATAGCCATTTCTCCAACTACATCGGCCTGCTCGGGACGGGCCGCACACTCAACGACGAAGGCGAGGGGGACGCCGACGGCATTCCCGAGTACACCTACTCCGGCGTTCGGGCCCGCTTCAGCGGCATCGAAGCGCAGGATCGCTGGACCCTCGGCGAAAACGCCTACGGCAAGTTTGCACTGGAGCTGTCGGGCGACTACACCCGGGCCAAGAACCTCGACAATGGTCAGGACCTGCCGCGCATCGCACCGCTTAGGCTGAACACCGGTTTGTTGTGGGAGCTGGATCGCTGGCAGGCGCGGATCGATGTGGAACACGCCAGTTCCCAGCACCGGGTGCCGGACAACGAAAGCAGCACCGACGGCTACACCACGCTGGGGGCAAATGTGGGTTATCACTTTGATGTTGGTCAGAGCAAATGGCTGGCCTTCGTCAATGCCGAGAACCTGACCAACCAGACCGTGCGTTACGCCAGCTCGATCCTGCGCGATATTGCGCCGGCAGAAGGGCGCAGCATTCAGGTCGGGCTGCGCACCACGTTCTGATCGTTCACACCGGACAGGCGCCAGCGTCGTTGCGACGCTGGCGTTGATCTCAACTCGATTGAGCGGTGTCTTCTTCCGGGATCTCGTCCAGCAGATCCTGTTGCCCCGGCAGTTCTGTGATCACGCTGAAATCACTGACCTCCACGGCGCCCAGCCCATACCCCAACAAGTGGAACGAGAACGCCTTGCGCGGTTGCGGGTTGTCGAAGCTGAAATCCATCTCCAGCGGCTGATCTGCCGTGGCGACCATCTCGGTCGGCAGTCCCAGTTGCACGTCCTGTTCGAACTCCTTGGCCTTGAGCTGAATGTACGCCGCCTGCTGTGGATCGACCGAGCGCACGGTCAGGCGTACGCGGGTGTGGGAGCCCTTGGGCATTTCCAGGTATTGCGCGCCGATCAGGTTGTCGGCCCAGTCGTCCTTGATCTGCGCTTGCAGCGGGATAACGTTGGTGCTGCCGAACTGATAGCGCTGGTTCAGCGGGGTGCGCAACAGCGACAGGTCCAGGGCCGAGGCGCGGGCGGCGATGTCCCGGGCGTTCTGGCCGCTGGCGTTGCCTTTGAACGTGGCGCTTTCGGCGATGAATCCTTCGCTGGCGTAATTGCGGCAACGGCGTGGCATGTCGCATTCGGTCAGGAGGCCGCGACCGTCGTGATAGCGCAGCTTGCCGTTGGTGAACGACATGATTTCGCGGCCCGAATCGTAATCGCGAAACAGCGAGCGGCCGCTGAGGGCGGAAGGCACCGGAAAGTCGAAGTAATCCAGGATCGACGCGCTCAGATCGACGTGACCGTAGACCCCGGCGTTCAGGCGGGGCAATTGCGCCTGCTCCGGCGCGAGGGTCAGGTTGAAGCCCCAGGACGACGCGAGGCGGACGCCGTCGATGCCGTGGGATTCGTCAGAAGTGATAACCACCAGCGTGTCTTTCAGCACGCCCTGGCGTTCCAGGCCACTGAGAAACTGCTCCAGCGCATCGTCCAGATAACCGACGGCGGCCTGCTTGGGCGTGTCGTAGCGTTGCAGGTACTGCTCGGGCGCGGAGTAGGGCTGGTGCGTGCCGACGGTCAGCAAGGTCAGCATCCACGGCTGTTTCTGTTTTTTCAGTTCGCCGACGTATTTCAGCGCGCCTTCGAAAAACGCCTTGTCGTCCTTGCCCCACGGGAACTCGAGATAGTTGGCGTTGGTGAACCACTCCAGACCATGGGTCGCGTCGAAACCGATGTGCGGCATGATCTTGTCTTTGGCCATGAACCGCAGCCCTGCGCCTTGCAGGTAATGCGTGGCGAAACCGTGCTGGCGCAGCTGTGCCGGCAGGCAGGCTTGATTGCGTTCGTGCTGGGTCAGCATTTCCACGCCTTTGGGCGTGCCGTTGTCGAGTTTGTCGTAGTCGCCGCAGAGCATGGCGTACAGACCGCGAATGGTCTGGTGGGTGTGCAGCACGTAATCCGGAGTGTTCATGCCGCGCTCGGCCCAGCGGCTGAGGTTGGGCATCAGGTCTTCCTGATAATGACTGCCGATGGCCCGGCGATTGGCGCCGATGTAAGCGCCGGGAATGCCTTCGAGGGCAACGATCAGCACATTGCGCGCCTGGCCCTTGGCCGCCAGCAACGGGTGACCATTCAGATCAACATCGGTGAGCCCGGCCATGGGCGGAGGAGCGACCTGAGTGTCGCCGTCCAGCCATTCTTCGGTCTGCATCTGAAGATCGGCGACCTGCGCGGCCAGCAACTGGTGCGGCAAGTTGTACAGGCGCCACGGGTCGTCATCGCTCGGGGCCAGGTGTTGCGCGCCCCAGTACGCTGAGAACAGCAGCACCGGCATCGCCCAGATTGCGCGGGGCAGAGCGCGAACCGGTGTTGCACGTCGATTCCAATGACTGAGCAGCCACAGGGCGAGAGCCACCAGCAGCGCAACCGCCACACCGGGATGGGCGAAGCCACCGCCGGTGGAGTTTTCCACGAACTGCGGGTCGATCAGGTAATGCAGGTCTGCCACGGTCGGCAGGCGACCGACCGCGCTGACCAGTTCCGCGGTCGCTACCGCCAGCAATCCCCAAAACAGCAGCACCGGCAGCGCCAGCCACCAGGGACGGCGGTGTAACAAAACCATCAACAGACTGCCGATGGCCAGATCTGACAGATAACCGAACAGGCTCGACCAGCCGAGTGCCGCCCGCAGGCACACCGGCACGATCAGTACCAGGAAAACCAGAGAAAGAAGACGGGCATCCAGGCGCCGCAACCGTTGACAAAGAGCGCTCACAAAAAAGACCTTCCAGCCATCAAATCGTCACAAAAGTGTGGGCGATCATACCAAGGGTGGGCTGTCTGATCGCCTTTTTAAACGGCAGGGTGATCTGATCTTGAAAGCCACGGTGAGCCACCCGGACGAGGCTGGGCCTTGATCGGCGTCAGTCCTGGCGATTTTTCGGCCTGAGCGAGGCAGCGGTTTTATTGTTTCAGGCTGTTTAACCGGCTTTTGATCCATTGCTGCTGCATTTGCGAACCAGTCCGATTTACAATGCGCGCCCCCTGATGGAGTCGGTCGTCGTGGATTTACTCACGCAACTTCATGCGCAGCTCAGCCGCTGGGTGATCGATCCGGTCACCGAACGGTTCCTTGGCCTGTTCGATTTGAACGGCCGTCTTGGTGTGGCGTTTCTGCTCACGTCCTACGGCGTGGCGTACGGCCTTTATCGCTACCGAAAATCCCGACACCTGACACAGGCCCGCTCCTTCTGGCAATTTGTCGGCGGCGGTCGTGTCCACGGGCATCGTTCGGCCTGGCTGGATTACCGTTATTACTTCATCAAGGCGATTCTGAAGGTGGCCCTGGTATTGCCGGTTGTTAGTCTCGTCGACCCGCACATCCTTCGTTCGGGCGACTATGCGCGGTTTTTCACCCAACTCTGGGGCGCTCGCGAGCAGGTTCCGGATCACCCGCTGATCGCGTTGTTCTACGGTCTGGGCGTTTTCCTGTTCAGGGATTTTCTGCATTACTGGATTCACCGCGCTTTCCACTCCCGCTATCTATGGGAGTTTCACAAGGTTCACCATTCGGCGCCGGTGCTGGTGCCGGCCACCGCCAGTCGGATTCACATCGTCGAATCGATCGTTGAACGGATCGTCATCACCGCCGGCCTTGGCGCGTTTGCGGGTGTGGTCTGGTACGCCTGCGGTGGTGAAGTCAGCCGCTATACGCTGTTCGGCGTGACCTGGCTGGCGCTGATCATCAACAGCCTGGCCTCCAATCTACGGCACAGCCATGTCTGGCTGTCGTTCGGGCCAGTGGTCGAACATGTACTAAACAGCCCGGCCCAGCACCAGATCCACCACAGCGACGCGCCACGACATTTCAACAAGAACTTCGCGATCAATCTTTCACTGTGGGACTGGCTGTTCGGCACGCTGTACGTCACCACTTCAAAGCCCGAAGACTTGCGCTTCGGAACGGGCGAGCAGGACCACGCCCGCTACCTGACGCTGTACAGCCTGATCGTCACGCCGTTCGTGGACACCGCCAAACGCTTGTCGTCGAACGCCGACGGTCTCAAAACCCGGTTCAACCAGCGTACGCCTTGAATACTCGTCATTGTTGAACAACCCGCACGTCCGCTTGCCGGATGGGCGTTAAACCCGCGTCTATAGTGAGAGGGCTGTGTGAGACGGGTGGCGCACCTCAAGCTGCGACGGGAGGCGCCGAGTGAACAATCTGCTGTTTTTCATTCAGGAGATCGCCATGAGTCAGATTGAAAAAGTCCTCTATACCGCGAAAACCCACACCACCGGCGGACGTGACGGCGCATCGCGCAGTTCCGACGGGATCCTTGATGTAAAACTGTCGTCGCCCGGTTCCAGTGGCGGCGGGACCAATCCGGAACAATTGTTCGCCGCAGGCTGGTCGGCGTGTTTCATCGGCGCGATGAAAGCGGTGGCGGGGCAGCAGAAAATAAGCCTGCCGGCAGACCTGGCGGTGGATGCCGAAGTGGACCTGGGCACTAATTCGGGAGGGTATCTCCTGCAGGCGCGACTCAATGTAAGCCTGCCGGGCATGGAGCGCGGTGCGGCGCAGCAGTTGGTGGATGCGGCGCATCAGGTGTGCCCGTATTCCAAGGCCACGCGCAACAACATCGAGGTCGAATTGAAACTGGTCTGACCTCCAGACGCAAAAGGGGCGGCATGATCATCGATCATGCCGCCCCTTTTGTTTTTTTAAGCCGTATCTGTCAATCAGCGATCAATGCATCTTGCTGTGATCGTGGCCTTCCATGGTCAGCGCCTTGACCGGCGCTTTCACTTCAACGGTTTCCTTTTCACCTTTGGCGTTTTCGACGGTCAGGGTCAGCGGCACGCTGTCGCCTTCTTTCAACTGAGCAGTCAGGCCCATCAGCATCACGTGGTAGCCATTCGGATCGAAATTGACGGCTTTGCCGGCCGGCAGGTCGACCGAGTTGACCGGGCCCATGCTCATCACGTCGTTCTTCATGGTCATTTCATGAATCTGCACGTTCTTGGCCACGGGCGATGCAACACTGAGCAGCTTGCTGTCGCTGTCGGCGGTGACGGTCATGAACGCACCGCTGGCCGACTGGTTCGGCACGGTTGCCCGCACCCACGCGTCGTCGACCCTGGTCTGCGCCGAGACCTGGAAAGCCAGGCCCAGCAGCGACAGGCCCAATACGGCACGTTTGATGTTGTTCAGAAAAGGATTCATCAGCAGACCTCCATGACGGTAAGCAAATCTTCCGTGCACTCTTGTGCCGAAAGCGATTGAGACAGGCCCACACGCAACGTGCCCCGGGTGTCGTAGACATAACTGGTGGCGGTGTGGGAAAGGGTATAGGTGTCGCCGGCCGGGACTTTTTCGTAGAACACGTCGAATTCCTTGGCGGTGGCCTTGGTTTCTTCGAGGGTGCCATACAGCGCGACGAAGCTTGGATCGAAGGTCTTGACGTAAGCGTCGAGGATTTCCGGGGTGTCGCGTTCCGGGTCGAGGGTGATGAACACCACTTGCAGGATGTCGCCGTCCTTGCCCATCAATTTCTTGATTTTCGCGGCGCGGGCCAGCGTCGTCGGACAGATCGCCGGGCACTGGGTGAAACCGAAGAAGATCATCGGCATCAGGCCGCGAAAGCTCGACAGCGTCACGGTGTTGCCTTCGGTGTCCTTGAGCTTGAAGGTGCGTCCGAGGATCTTGTCGCTCAGATCCTTGCCGTACTTGTACGACAGTTCGCCGCGGGTGTCGCAGCCGGCGAGCAGGCCGAGACCGAGTACGCCCATTCCCGCAAGCACCTTGCGGCGAGTCAACAAAGCCGTCATTTCATACCGCCCTTTGGAGCCCGCCAGTCGGCAGGACAGGCGGGCGGGTTAACCGTAAAAGCGGCGCATGATACCAAAATGATCCGGCAGGTCGGTTTTTGATCACCCGTCAATGTCGGAGCGGGCGACAAAAGGTGTAAGAAAAAATGACTCAAGGTGATGGCGAAGGCGGCTCGGGCGGGCTCCAGCCACCGCCCAGCGCGGTGTACAGGTTCACTTGCGCGACCAGTTGCGCCAACCCTTGCCGGCCTCGCGGTTGCGGATGGTCAGGTGCAGGCTTCGCTCGTCGGCGGCCAGCGTTTCCCGGGCCAGCGTCAGCAACTCCTGATCGACGTTCAGCGCGGCTACCCGCAGATCACGATTGTTGATCAGCGCGCTTTCGATCAATTGCTGCAACGCCGGGTCATTGAACAGCGCGCGCCAGTCTTCGACCCGGGGTGTGCGCGGGGATTGCGCGGCATACGCCGGACCTTGTGGATACTGCGCAGCGCTCGGCGATGCCGGTCGCTGGTAGTCGGGAGTCAACGAGCAACCGCCCAGCAGCAGTGCCACGGACAGGAGGGAGATCGGGAGCCTGGACATCAAACAGCCTTGTTCACGAATAAGAGCGGAGGCCGGGCGTCCGATAAAAGGAAGCGCGGATCAGGCGCCGGCCATCCATCTGGCCAGACCGTGTCGTCCGCTGACACCGAGCTTGGCGGCCGCATGCTTGAGGTAGGTATCGATCGAGCTGTTTTTGACCCTCAGCTTCTCGGCCATCTGCGGTACGGTGCCGCCGGTCAGCAAGCCCAGGCAGACTTCTTTTTCTCGTACCGACAACGTGATGTCGCCCAGTGCCATACCCTCCGCACACTGAGTCTTGCCGAAAAAAAGCCCCGCAAAGGCGATTTTTTCCGCCTGTCGTTTGCGTCGTCACCGTGTCTATGCCGCGTTCAGCGAAGGTAATGCGGCATCCACCAGCTCGATCCAGTGCCTGACTGGCGTACGCCCTGCACCGTCGAGGTGAGCCTGACAACCGATATTGGCGGTTGCGATGACGTCAGGATGGCCGCTCTCCAGGGCGTTGAGTTTTTGGTCGCGCAGTTGCCGGGCCAGTGTTGGCTGGGTCAGCGAGTAGGTGCCTGCCGAGCCACAGCACAGATGTGCGTCCGGTACGGTCGTGAGGTTGAAGCCCAGCCGGTTCAGCACCGACTCCACCGCGCCGCCGAGTTTCTGTGCGTGCTGCAGGGTGCAAGGGCAGTGGAAAGCCAGACGCTGATCAGCGTGGATGCCCAGGGATTCGAGCGGTTCTTCGCGCAGCACCTCAACGAGATCCCGAGCCAGCGTGCTGACACGTCTTGCCTTCTCGGCGTATACCGGATCGGCGCCGAGCAAATGCCCGTAATCCTTGATGAACGCACCGCAACCGCTGGCGGTCTGCACGATCGCCTCGGCCCCCCGTTCGATGGCCGGCCACCACGCATCAATGTTGTGGCGGGCGCGGTCAAGGCCGGTGATCTGGGCGTCGAGGTGATAATCCACGGCGCCGCAACAGCCAGCCTCACGGACGGGAATCACGCTGACGCCCAGACGATCCAGCACCCGTGCCGCTGCTGCATTGGTATTGGGTGACAAACCCGGTTGCACGCAACCCTCCAGCATCAACACTTGCCGTGCATGGCGGATGACTGGACGTGATGCAGGCGTCAACGCATTGCGTGGCAGTTTGTCTTGCAAGGTATCGGGCAGTAGCGACCGGAACATCTGCCCGCCATTGACCAATCCTTTGAACAACCGTGGATTGGGTACGACACTTCGAAGTCCTTCTCGCAGAAGGCGCTGTCCGGGCGGTCGCGGGACGGCGGCGTCGACTACCGCCCGCCCTATGTCGAGCAGGTTGTGATAATCCACGCCGGAAGGGCAGGTGGTTTCACAGTTGCGGCACGACAGGCAGCGGTCCAGGTGTTGCTGGGTTTTCGCCGTGACTTCGTTGCCTTCGAGCACCTGCTTGATCAAGTAGATGCGCCCGCGCGGGCCGTCCAGTTCATCGCCGAGCAATTGATAAGTCGGGCAGGTCGCGTTGCAGAATCCGCAATGAACGCACGTGCGCAGGATGCTTTCGGCCTCTTCGGCGCGGGGCAGTTGTCGGGCTTGCGGGCTGAGGGTGGTCTGCATGGCTCAAAGCTCCGCGTACAGAAGGCCGGGGTTGAAAATGCCCCGGGGGTCGAGTTGTCGTTTGAGTTGACGGTGATAGTGAAGCAAGGCGGGCGCCAGGGGATGGAACGGTTCGTCGATCAAACCGTGGCTATAACAGGTCGCATGGCCGCCGACGTCGCCGACCGCTTTGCGAATGACCGACGCTTCGGCCGTCGATTTGAGCCAGCGTTGCGCTCCGCCCCAGTCGAGCCACTGCTTGCCGGGCAGGTCCAGCGGCGGTGTGTTGAGTGGTACGGACAGGCGCCAGAGCGGTTGGTCTTCATCGAAGAAGTCCAGGCGTTGTTCGTTGAGGTCGGCCCAGAACGAATTGTCGATCAGCTCGCCGCCAAGGCGATCACGGGCGGCCGCCACTGAACCTTCACCACCCTCCAGGCGCAAGTGCAATTGCCGGCCATCGTGACACGCGGCGCTGATCGGCAACGGCTGCTGGCCCCATTCGGCCAGGCGCAGCAGAGCATGTTCGCTGGTCATTTCCAGACGCAGGCTAAGGCACGCGCGCGGTTTGGGCAGCACTTTGAGCGACACTTCAGTGATGACACCCAGCGACCCGTAACTGCCAGCCATCAGGCGCGACAGATCGTAGCCGGCGACGTTCTTCATGACTTCGCCACCGAAACGCAGGTGTTTGCCATGACCGGTGATGATCCGCGTGCCCAGCACGAAATCGCGCACCGATCCCGACCAGGGCCGACGCGGCCCGGACAGCCCAGTGGCGATCATGCCGCCGACCGTTGCGTCGTCGGCGAAGGCGGGGGGCTCGCACGCCAGCATTTGTTGCGAGGCGTCCAGCACGGCCAGCAACTTTGCCAGCGGAGTGCCGCAGCGCGCGGTGATCACCAATTCGGTCGGGTCGTATCTGACGATGCCGCGATGGGCGCGGGTATCGAGAATTTCCCCTCCGACGATGCGTCCGAGAAACGCTTTGCTGTTGGCTCCCTGAATGCGCAGCGGCGTAGCGTTTACCAGTGCCCGGTTGACCTGTTCGAGCAGTGCGGCGCTGTCATCGAAATCTTTGGTGTCACCCATCAGAACCGCTCCAGTTCGGGGAAGGGCAATTGCCCGTGGTGTACGTGCAGGGCACCGAATTCGGCGCAGCGATGCAGGGTCGGAATATTTTTGCCGGGATTGAGCAGTCCACCGGGGTCGAAGGCTGCTTTCGCGGCATGGAAAAGGGTCAACTCATCGCGGTTGAACTGCGCGCACATCTGATTGATTTTTTCCCGGCCCACGCCATGTTCGCCGGTGATGCTGCCGCCGACCTTCACGCACAATTCGAGGATCTTGCCACCCAGCGCTTCGGCTCGTTCCAGTTCGCCGGGCTGATTGGCATCGAACAGAATCAATGGATGCATGTTGCCGTCGCCGGCGTGGAATACGTTGGCGACCCGCAAGCCATATTCGGCTGAAAGCTGCGCTATCGCGTGCAGTACGCCGGGCAACTCGCGGCGCGGGATGGTGCCGTCCATGCAGTAATAGTCCGGCGACAACCGACCTACGGCGGGGAAGGCATTCTTGCGTCCGGCCCAGAACCGTACGCGCTCGGCTTCGTCCCGGGCCTGGCGCAGTTCGGTGGCGCCGGCCTGTTCGAGCACTTGGCGAACCCGCGCGCAATCATCGTGGACATCCGCTTCAACACCATCGAGTTCACAGAGCAGAATCGCCTCGGCGTCTACTGGATAACCGGCGTGTATGAAGTCTTCGGCGGCGCGGATCGCCAGGTTGTCCATCATCTCCAGGCCGCCGGGAATGATGCCGGCCGCGATGATGTCGGCTACTGCACGGCCGGCTTTTTCCACGGAGTCGAACGCCGCCAGCAGCACTTTGGCGGTTTGCGGCTTGGGCAAGAGTTTGACCGTGACTTCGGTGATCACCCCGAGCAGTCCTTCGGAGCCGGTGAACAGCGCCAACAGGTCGAAGCCGGGAGAATCCAGCGCATCGGACCCCAGCGTCAGGCGCTCGCCATCCACGGTAAGAATCTCGATCTTGAGCAGGTTGTGAACGGTCAGGCCGTACTTGAGGCAATGCACGCCGCCGGCGTTTTCCGCCACATTGCCACCGATGGAGCAGGCGATTTGCGAGGAAGGATCAGGCGCGTAATACAGCCCGAACGGCGCAGCGGCCTGGGAAATCGCCAGGTTGCGCACGCCGGGTTGAACCCGTGCGGTGCGTGCTTCGGGGTCGATCCGCAGAATATTGTTGAAGCGCGCCATCACCAGCAGCACGCCTTTTTCCAGTGGCAGGGCACCGCCGGACAAGCCGGTCCCGGCGCCCCGTGCCACCACCGGTACCCGCCGTTCGTGGCAGATTCGCAACACGCCCTGAACTTCATCGATGTGCCGTGGCAGCACCACCAGCAGGGGCGTAGTGCGATAGGCCGAGAGGCCATCGCATTCATACGGCTTCAGTTCTTCAAGCTGATGCAGGACTTCAAGATCCGGCCATTGGTGGTGCAGGGCTTGCAACAGCGCGGCTTTGTCGACATCGGGCAAAACGCCGTCGACCTGTTCGTCATAGAGAATGTTCATGATCGCTGGACGACCCTCCGTTGTCGTTATTCGAGGTCGGTGCCGTTTTCCATCATTGGGCTGCTGATACCGAGAAGTAAAGCGTAGCGGCCGGAGGTCCGTTGTCTCGCGCTTCTGTATGCCGCTACTTCAGGACTGCGATTGCGACGATGCGTCGGCAGACGGCCTGAGAAGGGTGGGACACCACCCAACGCCCGAGCAGTGCGGGCGTTGGGTGGTGTCAGCGAACTTCAGTCCAGATCGCTTGCTTGATGCCGCTCCGGAATCTGGCCGGCTTCATCGCCCCACGTCCGGTTGACGCGCTGGCCGCGAATTACCGCAGGCCGGTCAGCAATCTCTTGCGCCCAGCGTTGCACGTGGGTGTATTCGTGAGCGGAAAGAAACTCGGCGGCGGAGTACACGTTGTTGCGCACCAATTGCCCGTACCACGGCCAGACCGCGATGTCGGCGATGGTGTAGTCGTTGCCGGCGAGGAAGGCGCTTTCGCTCAGGCGGCGGTCGAGAACATCCAGCTGCCGCTTGGTTTCCATGGTGAATCGGTTGATCGGGTATTCGAGCTTTTCCGGCGCATACGCATAGAAATGACCGAAACCGCCGCCCAGGTAAGGTGCTGATCCCATCTGCCAGAACAGCCAGTTCAGGGTTTCGGTGCGTGCCGCCAGGTCGGTGGGCAGGAAGGCGCCAAATTTTTCTGCCAGATAGAGCAGGATCGAACCGGATTCGAATACGCGAATGGCCGGTTCTACGCTGCGATCCAGCAGCGCCGGGATTTTCGAATTGGGGTTGATATCGACAAAGCCGCTGGAGAACTGGTCGCCCTCGTTGATGCGGATCAGCCAGGCGTCGTACTCGGCGCCGGAATGTCCGAGCGCCAGCAACTCCTCAAGCAGAATGGTCACTTTCACGCCGTTGGGCGTGGCCAGTGAATACAACTGCAACGGATGTTGGCCGATCGGCAGCGTCTTTTCATGCGTCGGCCCGGCAATCGGGCGATTGATGCTGGCGAACTGGCCGCCGGACGGAGCGATGTGTTTCCAGACCTTGGGTGGAGCGTAGGGCGCCTTGCTCATGAAACGGACCTCATCGGTTGTATGCCGCAATGACTTGAGCCGGACAGCGAGCGTGCCAGACTCTTGTCGAACAGAACACCATGCAAGGGCGTTTGAATGCCACTGGTGGTTCGCTGAAAAACGTTGATCGGCTGCAGACGCATTGCCGGGCTTTTGTCATTCAAGACGTCTCAGGTGGCCGCTTCTTCTTTAATAGAAGAGCGGGCAGGGCTTTTGCGCGAATCTGTCCGCAGTTGCGCCGGACTCACGCCCAGACGCTGCCTGAAGGCTGTGGTCATATGCGCCTGTGAGTTAAAGCCACAGGCGAGGGCGATCTGCGAAAGACTGTCGGTTGTATCGCGCATCGATGCTCGGGCTTTGGCCAGTCGTCTGTCGATCAGGTAACTGTGGGGACTTTTGCCGGTCGCCTGTTTGAAAGCGCGCATGAAATAGCCCTCGGACAACTCCAGCAGTTGCGCCATAGCCGGAACGCCGAGAGGGTTGCCGAGGCCGGCGTCGATGAATTCATCCAGCAGGCGCATGCGGCTGCCGGTGATTGAACCTTGCTGCGTTGCGGTCGCATGACCTTCAACCCGTTCTGCCAGGTTGAGCGCCCAGCTTTCCCAGTCATCTTCCAGAGAGGTTTTCAGCAGTGCGCTGCGCATTCGCGACGCGAGGTAGATCGCTTGCGGGTCGATGCGATTGTTGAACGCCTCGTCGCCGGCCAATGCTGTGCCGTCGGTGCGTATCACCCGCAGATATTCGCCGCCCATGGGCGACTCGGAGAACACGTCACAGCCAGCCGGAACAAACGCCAGGCCATTGGGCATTGCATCGAAGGGGCGTATCCGGTCACTACCAATGGCGTGCACGCCGCGCTGGCTGTCGAAGGCAAAGCCGATTGCCGACTGGGGCGCCACGTATCGTGCCGAGTAGGCTGCGCCCGGCAGCAACTCGATCACCCATGGGCCGGCTTCGACACGACGTATCGGCTCGGCGACGGTTATGGCGGGACGACGGTTTCGATGGCTCATGAACGCCATAGTAGTGAAGGGCGTGCATAAAAGTCAGGTCTGTTTTTTGAAAGCCGATGTGAAGCGTCTGTGCCTAGACTGGGCCAAAGTCCAAGGAGCCACTTATATGCACGCACTCACTCGCGACGACATCGAGAACGCTGCCCGCCAGGTTTATCAAGTGATGCCGGCTACCGCCCAATACCGTTGGCCGCTGCTGGCAGAACGGCTGGGCTGCACAGTTTGGGTCAAGCATGAAAACCACACGCCGACCGGTGCCTTTAAGGTGCGTGGCGGTATCACGTTCATGCACTGGCTGCGTCGCGAACATCCCACTGTCAAAGGCATTGTCTCTGCGACGCGTGGCAATCACGGTCAGAGCCTGGCGCTGGCAGCGCAGGCGGTGGGCCTGAAAGCATTGATCGTGGTGCCGCAGGGCAATTCGCTGGAAAAGAACAACGCCATGCGCGGCTTCGGTGGTGAAGTGGTCGAGTACGGGCGCGATTTCGACGAGGCGCGTGAAGAGGCGGCGCGTTTGGCGCAGGAACATGACCTTTTTCTGGTGCCGCCTTTTCACGTTGAACTGGTCAAGGGCGTGGCGACTTATGCGCTGGAGCTGTTTGGTGCTGCATCGGATCTGGATACGATTTACGTGCCCATTGGTTGCGGATCGGGGATCTGTGGTGTGATCGCTGCCCGTGACGCGCTGGGACTGAATACTGAAGTGGTGGGGGTTGTATCGACAGAGGCCGCGGCCGCCAAGCTGTCGTTCGACGCGAACATGATCTGCGAAACCGCTTCGGCGAATACGTTCGCGGATGGCCTGGCTGTGCGCAAGCCGATTGCCCAGGCGTTCGACATCTATAAGGAAGGAGCGGCGAGGATCGTTTCGGTCAGCGAAGGCGAGATCGCCGAGGCCATGCGCGTGTATTACACCGACACTCACAACCTTGCAGAGGGCGCGGGTGCCTCAGCGCTGGCAGCGTTGATGCAGGAGCGTGGAAGGATGCAGGGGAAAAAGGTCGGGGTGATTCTGTCCGGGGGGAATATTGACCGATCGGTGTATGCGAGGGTTATTGGTTGAGTGCTGACTTGCCGGTGGATGCACTCATCGCGTTCGCGTCTATATAGAAGCGGCGTTTTCCTAAGGTTGATAGAAAACTCAAATTAAGTGTTGACGGCAGATTCTGAGTCTCTATAATTCGCCCCACTTCCGGCGCAGTCGAAACGGAAAACTCCTTGAGATTCAATGAGTTAAGTAGG